>JBDTLL010000049.1:0-12131 GCA_039934815.1 Daejeonella sp.
GATTTCGTAATAGTGCCGGCACAAAACTGGCAATGATCAGATCAGATTGCTTGTTCATTTTTGGGGACATAGTTCGCAGCTATAATAAGAGGAATTAATCTACAATCTGATCTATATCGCAATCTAAAAAGCCGTTTCCGTTGTTTTGATAAACCCCTCGTGAATCACTATAAGGTAGCAAGTTTTTGACGATTACACAAGAGCCGGCATGCCACTTTAACTTTTATTAAAATTTCTACTGTGACATATATCACAGGGCAATAACCTTGTGTTTTAAAACGCCAAAAACCCGATCGTCACTTTGGCACTTTACGCAAACACTCCCCGTAAATTTTCCAAAAGCAGGAACAAGTGCTTGCTTTTTCCCGAAATGAAAGCAAGGCAAGGTGATGGATTGCCTTCCCTTTCCTTTCAATTTTACTCCCGGATGAATATGTCCGCTTAGTACATATTCTTCTGTTAATTTAATTTGCTTGTTTGTAAGCGGTTCATGCGAAAAAAGGAAAGGTCCGATAGTTAAGGTATCGTGCATAATGAACCTGCATTTCTCATAATTTTCGATATGCAAAATATCATGGTTGCCCCGAACTAAAATCATGTCAACATCTTTATGCAGATCCCGCCATAAAATAAACCACGCCCAATCATTGTTCATATCACTATGAAAAAGATCTCCCAAAAAGATAATCGTTTGAGGTTTGTATTGGCAGACAATATCTGTTAGAACAGCAAGATCTTCCTGTTCCATAGATCTGGGAATGGCAATTCCGGCTTTCCGGAAATGACCAACTTTTCCTAAATGAACGTCGGCGACAATCAACGCTTGTTCATCAATCCAGAAAATAGCCTTTTGAGGTAAAAGTAAAAAATTCTGTTCGCAGAGGGTAAATTCTAATGGAATAGGGGAAATCATTCCTGCAAAAATACGAAAAGCCTTTCCGTTTAGAAAAGGCTTTTCGTGTATAGATTATTACAAGATCAGGAATTATCTAACCTGAAATTGATAACGCATTTGGTAGCCGTCAGGCGTGATGGCATTAATAGTTGCCATATTATTTTTACCGGAGGAAATTGCAGATTCTATATCTTCAGTTTTAACAATATTCTTTCCGTTTATTGAAACGATAATAGTTCCTTCAGGTAAATCTATCTGATCAAAAAACCCACCCTGACGAACTTCTGTTACCAGCAAACCAGAATTGATTTTATATTTCTTTTTCTGTGCGTCAGTTACCGGAGAAAAACTGGCGCCTAAATTTTTCTTTACCGCTTCCGCTGAACGCGAATTGTTGGCAACTTTAATACTTTCATCACCTTTTAAGGTTACAGAAACCGTTTTTTCATTTCCACCTCTTAAATAGGTCAATTGAATTTTATCGCCAGGGCGTAAACGACCAACTTTTTCCTGTAAATCTGATGAATACGCAATATTTGACCCGTTTACTTTGGTTAAAATATCCCCTTGTTTCAAACCGGCAGCTTCAGCTCCACCGCCTTTAACAATATCCTGAATGTACAATCCATTTATTTGATCAATACCCAATTGCTTTGCTCGTTCAGCGTCCAAATCTGTAAAACTCACGCCAATATAACCACGCTTTACAGAACCAAATTCACGGAAATCATCCAGCACTTTTTTAGCCAGATTAATTGGAATGGCAAAACCGTATCCTTCGTAATTTCCAGATTGGGAAGCTATGGCAGCATTTATACCAATCAATTCTCCGCGGGTATTTACTAATGCACCACCGCTGTTACCACGATTAATAGCTGCATCGGTTTGAATGAATGATTCAATCGCCGTATTTAACTGCGGAGCTCCATCTGGCGAAGGTCTTTCGGATTGGTTTAAAATACCAATACTTCTGCCTTTAGCACTCACAATTCCGGCTGTTACAGTTGTGTTTAACGCGAAAGGATAACCCACTGCCAAAACCCATTCTCCAACTTTTACGTCATCAGAATTTCCAAGTTTTACTATTGGTAGATTTTTACCTTCAATTTTAATCAGAGCCAGATCTGTATTGGCATCTCGTCCAATTACTTTTCCGGTCAAAGATCTCTTATCAGGAAGAATAACATCAATTTTATCGGCATTATCTACCACGTGATTATTTGTTACAATATATCCGTCATCAGAAATAATAACGCCGGAGCCCGAACCCATCATTGGGCCTTGCGAGCGGCGTCTGTTTCCAAAAAAGTCTTCAAACATATCCTGAAATGGATCCTGACCTGCCCCACTTTTTGCATCTGCGTTATAAGTAGTTTTTATATGTACAACCGCAGGCGTTACCGCAGCTGCAGCTTGCACAAAATCCAAATCTCCGGTTGACGAAGTAATTGCCGGTGCCGGATTATTGGTAAAGTAAACTTTCTGCTTTTCTTCAAAAGACAAACCATTATTGTATTTATTTTCCACCAGCTTATAGGCGCCGATGGCAACTGCACCGCCAAGGCAGGCAGTCAAAAAAGTGATACCTATCTTTTTCATATTTTTATTTTAAAATTTGAGATTAAGATTTGATTTAGAATATTCAAAATTAATACCAGTTAAACGAATATTTTGTATATCTGATACCACAAACAGTGTTAAAAAATGTTAAAAGCTTTATAGATTAAACGGAGAAAAAACTCTAAAAACTTTTTTTCTCATGCCGGATGTATCAGGAAAGAAATTTACGGAAATTCAATTTTAGGGATATAATATGAATGTTATAATCTTTTATTTTTAATGATATTTGTTAAAATTATGGAATTACAATTCTTTAAATACGAAGGCGCCGGCAACGATTTTATTATGATAGATAATCGTGAGGGCATTTTTGATCATTCCCGGGCACAATTAATTGAAAGACTTTGCAACAGGCGTTTCGGTATAGGTGCCGACGGAATAATGTGCATCGAAAAATCTGAAACTCTTGATTTTGAGATGATCTATTACAATTCGGATGGTCGTAAAAGCAGCATGTGTGGCAATGGCGGCCGATGCATTGTGGCTTTTGCACAATACCTAAAAATCATAAATACCGAAACGACATTTATGGCAGTTGATGGCCCGCATTATGCCAAAATTTCTGAAAACGGCGATTGGGTAAGTTTACAAATGATTGATGTTGACCAAATTACTAAAGATGCCGACGCATATGTTTTGGATACCGGTTCTCCTCATTATGTTAGCAGTGTAAAAGATCTTAAACATGTCAATGTAGTTGAAGATGGAAAATCAATCCGCTATAATGATACTTATAAAAAAAAAGGGATCAACATTAACTTTGTAGAAGATTTTGGCAGCCACTATTTTGTAAGAACTTATGAGCGTGGGGTTGAGGACGAAACATACGCCTGCGGAACCGGAGTAACGGCGGTTGCCCTGGCAATGGCAAAGGAAAAGGGTTTATCCGGACAAATTAATACAGAAATACATGTTTTGGGTGGCGAATTAAATGTTCGCTTTGATTATGATGGCCAAAAATTCAGCAATATATTTCTGGAAGGCCCGGCAACGTATGTTTACAGCGGAAAAATATTCATTTAAATTCTCACTTAACACCTGACAACAAATTCTAAGTCGCTACAAAAACGTTTCCAATTCACTTATTTTCTACAGCTTGTAATTTTTTACCAAAAAAAGACTCCAACAGTGCAAAATTCTCTTTAGGTTTAGAATTTTTCAACCGGTTAACTTGCTTTTATTTTCTCCCTTTATATGTTAAGAGTTGATAATAGCAAGCCATGCAAAATTGTTTATGCTTTATGCAAGCATGAATATCTGGGCTATTTAATTGAACCTCATATCGTTCAGTTAAATCCGGATGGCGATTTCTCTCTTACTTATCAGCGATTATTTTCTACCACCGCAGACGAATTCAAATCGTTTTTGGATGATACTGACCGAAAATTAATCAAGCTTCTGGAAGAAACCGAGCAGGGAAACATCATAAAACGCTTTCATAAAAAACCTATCCGACCGCTGGAATACTTCAGCACCATTTTCAACGACACTTTATACGACACTTTCAGGCCTAAAATTGAATCCCGCCTGACGGAAGCCTTTAAACTGCTTGGCGATAAAGAAATTTATTTAATGAGCAAAGAGGGCTGGCCGGTTGAAAAGCGTTTATATCTAAGTGAAGAACCCGCATCTGTATTATTCCATTTTAGAAGGAATGAAAACGAAACCCGATATTTTCCTACCATTAAGTATAAGGGGCTGCGAATTGAATTTATGTTTAAAGACGCAAGCGTAATTTGCAACCAACCAGCCTGGCTGTTGCTTGAAAATACATTATACAATTTTGTGGATGATCTGGAAGGAAAAAAACTTCAGCCTTTTTTAAATAAAAGATATATCTCCATTCCGCGGGCTTCTGAGCAAACTTATTTCGAAAAATTTGTTGCACCACTTATTGAAAAGCATTCTGTTTATGCAGAAGGTTTTGATATTAAAACAGAAAAATACCAGGCAGAACCTATTCTTAAAGTTTTATATTCTGAAGGGAATAAATCACAATTGCAGCTGTATTTTAAATACGGTCAGTTTATTTTTCCGGCCGGAAGCGACCGTAGCGTTTCTGTACGAACAGAAAAAGTAAACGGTTCTTACATCTTTCATCGTGTAAAACGATCTCTCGCCTGGGAGAAAAACAAGCTGGATAGCCTGAAAGAAATGGGACTCAAAAATTCCAAAAACCTGTATAATAATCTGGAAGTAGAAGCTACAGAAACTGAAGAATCTGAAGACAGCACATTTAGTGTGATCAATTGGTTAAATGATCATCACGACGAGTTGCTGGAAAAAGGCTTCACTTTTGAACAACCAGACGGGCCGAAGAAATTTGTACTTGGAAGCAGCAAAATAGATCTGGATATTAAAGAAAGTAACGATTGGTTTGATATTAACGCGGTGGTCTATTTCGGACCGTATCAAATCCCGTTTATTCAGCTTAAAAATCATATTTTAAATAAAATCCAGGAATTTAAATTGCCTTCCGGCGAGATTGCCATTATTCCGGAAAAATGGTTTTCTCAATTTAGTAACCTGATGCAGTTTACAGATGGAGGACCAAACTTAAAGCTTAAAAAACACCATATTGGAGTAGTTTATGATTTCCAGGGAAGCGAACTTGCGGGCATTTCCATGGACAGGAAATTACAGCAACTGGCAGATTTTGAGGAGATAGAAAGCACCGAAATTCCGCACAATTTCAAAGGGACTTTACGTCCGTATCAACTGGCCGGTTACAACTGGTTCCACTTCTTAAAAAAATATAATTTTGGTGGCTGCCTTGCGGATGATATGGGTTTGGGTAAAACAGTACAAACTTTGGCTTTATTGCAAAAATCTAAAGAAGAAACTGAGGGACAAAACTATGTTAGAACCTCTTTAATCATCATGCCAACTTCCTTAATCTATAACTGGCAAAATGAAGCGGCTAAGTTTGCTCCAGATCTGAAACTTCTGGTACATACGGGAAGTATGCGCAACAAAGATCTGGACAATTTTGTAAATTTTGATGTGGTTTTTACTACCTACGGAATTACCCGCATTGACGCAGATTTACTTAGCAAACAATATTTTAATTATATCATCCTGGACGAAAGTCAGAATATTAAAAACCCGGCTTCAAAATCATTTCGAGCGGTTAAGATGCTTAAATCTAAATACAAATTGATATTAAGCGGAACTCCGGTAGAAAATTCTGTAAATGATTTATGGACTCAAATGTCATTCATAAATCCCGGATTATTAGGAAATCAGAATTTTTTCCAGTCAGAATTTGTCATCCCGATAGAGAAGAAAAAAGACGAGGATAAAGCACGCAAATTACAGTCGATTATTAAGCCCTTTATTTTACGACGAACTAAAAACCAGGTGGCTACAGAATTACCTCCTAAAACAGAAAATCTGTTTTACTGCCAGATGAGTGAGGACCAGAACGAGTACTACGAAAAGGTAAAATCGGAGTATAGAAACGAGTTGCTGATGAGTTTGGAGAATGGAACTTTCAGCAAATCGCAGGTACAGGTTTTACAGGGTTTAACCAAGCTTCGGCAAATTGCCAACCATCCTTTAATGATTGATGCGGGGTACGAAGGTGATTCCGGAAAATTTGAAAGTGTTATTCACACGCTTGAAAACGTGCTTTCACGCGGACATAAAGTTTTGGTATTTTCACAATTTGTAAAGCAGCTGGATATTTACCGTCGCCATTTTACAAGGCAAAACATTAATTACGCCTATCTGGACGGCTCAACCGCCAACCGCGGCGAAGTAGTGAAAGAGTTTCAGGAAAATAAGGATCTAAAGCTATTTTTGATCTCCATAAAAGCCGGCGGCGTAGGTTTAAACCTTACCGAAGCAGATTATGTATTTATTCTGGATCCGTGGTGGAATCCTGCCGTTGAGCAGCAGGCAATAGACCGTACGCACCGCATCGGGCAAACCAAAAACGTTTTCATCTATAAATTCATCACAAAAAATACTGTTGAAGAAAAGATATTAGCACTTCAGAACCGCAAACAACAGGTTGCCGAATCATTAATTACAACAGAAGAAAGTTTTGTAAAATCGCTGACTGCGCAGGATATTCAGGATATATTGAATTAAGTTTAATAAGTTATCTGGGGCAATTTCCAGCGGTATTTTACAGACAAAATTCGGATCACAAATATCAGCATGACCGAGCAGAAAGCATTTAAATTATTGTCCACTCTCAGAATTTTCAGAATTATAAAAAGTGCTGCGCCGGATAAACATGCCGTGGCATAAATTTCTTTTCTAAAAATTAATGGTACTTCGTTTATCAAAGTATCACGAATAACTCCACCCATTACGGCAGAAAACAAACCCAGAATTATTGCGGCCGGAGCCGATACTCCGTGTTCCAAAGATTTTTGCACACCAACTACGGTATAAAGTGCAATTCCCATCGTGTCAAACAGAAAGAAAGTTCTCCGAAATTTTAAAATGTAATATTTAAAAAATATGGCAATTAATACGCCCAGAGTTATCACCATTAAATAGTTCCCATCAATTACCCAACCCGGCCTAACGCCCAAAATCATATCGCGTAAGCTACCTCCACCAACTGCTGTTACAAACCCGGTAAATGAAACACCAAAAATATCACGGTACATATTTTTGTCGGAAGCTGCCAATGCGCCCGAAACCGCAAAAACCAGAGTTCCCAAAAGATCGATATAGTAGGGTAATTGCATAAAAATTAACGCTTATATTTTTTGTAAAACAGACAAATATTCGGATTGAGAAATGTACTCTCCACCCATACTTTCTAAATGTGCGGTATGCATCTGGCAATCAATCAGCTCTAAATTACTTTCCTGAGAAACATAAATAAGCGCCAGTTTTGATGCGTTACTTACCAAACTGAACATGCTTTCTCCGCAGAAAACCCCGTTAACCAATACGCCATATAATCCACCAACCAGCACATCGTTTTGCCAGACTTCGTAAGAGTGTGCCATATCTAATTGATGGAGTTTTAGGTAGGCTTCAATCATCATATCGGTAATCCAGGTGCCGGGCAAATCTTTTCGTTCCGCAGAGGCGCAGGCTTTTATTACGGCTTCAAAATCCTTGTTCTTTGTAACCGACAGCTTATTGCTCCGCATAACCTGTCGCATACTTTTAGAAATTTTTATCTTTTGGGGATACAGAACAAACCTTTCTAAAGGCGCATACCACAATATGGGAGACGCATCAGAAAACCAGGGAAAAATGCCGTAATGATACGCCAAAACCAACCTTTCGGGAGAAAGATCGCCACCCACCGCCAGCAATCCGTCTTCATCCGCCAGTTCCGGTTTAGGGAACCAAATATCTTCTGCATCTAACTGATAAACCAAATCTGCCTTTATTGATAAAGCGACAAAGGTAAAGGTTAAATTGAAAATGCCTTGTTACTTTTGTGGAAGAAAAACATTCCGGAAGCAAAAATTACTGCTTCCGGAATTTATCAGGTAGTTTTTTTACGGATAATCATTCTTCGCGATTGCGATTTCAATACTTCATCAAAAAATTTCTTTGCTGAAGCAGAATCCTGAGCTTTGATTCGTTGATTGTACAAGGTCATTTCTGATGTACTAACAACCTGTCTGGTTGATTCATCATACGAAAATTCATTTTTAAAAACACCAAAGGCAGATTGATTGACCACTTTTGCAGGAAGATTTTCCGGCTCATAACCATCGGGCAAATGATATACTGTTTTATCAGTTTTGGTTACCGGACTTTCAAAGAAAAGATCTGTTTTTCTATCGCTTAAATCAGGAATATCTATGTTCCATATCTTTTGAATACTGCTGCGGTAAAACAGCTTTGAGCCTGCTGCAAATTCATTTAATTTAGAATACTCTAATTCAACCTCGGCCGCCTTAACCCTTCCTTTTTCATCAGAATGTTTAATTGAGAACTTATCAGGATGTTTAATTCCCAGATTATAAATAAGCCATTCCTGCTGCTCATCTGTTTTTTCGCGGGAGAAATTATGGATCATATCTTCACGATATTCTCCAGTACCGCTAATATTTAATTTAACCGATGCAGAGCCATCCGCTTTTATATCCACATCACTAATTACGCTCAATTTGTTGGCAGAAGCTTTACTGGCTGGCGTGCTGATCAATACACTTCCGGCAGGTTTTACAATTAATGCATTTCTGTTTTCTGTAAAATTCCCCAGTTCGCCGGGAACGGAAGTTTGGCTTGTACATTCAAGCCAAACAGAATCTTTAGCCTGTGGCACCATTAAAATAACATGGTTAAACTGATTGTTTGAAAACTGCATATCAACCCTTTCTTCATTGGCACCGGCATTTATCAAAGCCGGATAAGAAGTGATATTTACCGCCTTTAACAAAGCCTGCATATAATTAGTCAGAGCTTTACAATCGCCATATTTATTCTTATCCACGTAACTTGCAGACAATGGTTTCCAACCGCCAATTCCAAGCTGAATACTTAAATAGCGCATATTTTGCTGCATATAATTGTACAGAAAATCAATTTTCTCGCGTTCAGTTTTTAGTCCTGATGTTAGGTTCTGAATCTCAAGTTCTCTAGCCGGACTGAGATCAAGCTGTTTGGAATATAATCCATAATAAAACTTGCCAAAATCTTCCCAGTTGTTTAAAGAGCCTTTTACATTGTCAATTTCAAATTCGTTAGGCGAAACCTTTACTCTTGGCAAATAGTTCCAGCCTTTGCTCCACTTTTCATATTTAAACGCTTTGAGGTTTTCAACGGTCCAAACATATTTCTTGTTTTCGCCGTCATTGCTGATTTTCGGCTGAGCAATACGATCATCGCTCTTAATTCTTAAAGACTGATCCTGCGGAATTGAAACTGAAAAACTACTATACTGCACACTTTGCTCTGAATATTGAGGATACCAGTCATCGTAATCTATATGCCCGTCATTTGTTCTTTTGTAGCTAACTTCAATAGTTGCCGGATAGGACGGAACACCCACCGTTAATCGCAAATGCCTCCCATCGGTAATTAACGTTGAGCCTGCCCAATCGCTGGTGATATCCAAAAAATCCTTTTTACTATATTTTTTATCTAAAACACCATTGCCATCATAAACCTTGATATCGATATCATTGTAAGATGAAAAAGAATCGTATCCGTAATAAAAACTTAACTCATCTTCTGCCTGAGAATTGAGTAAAGTTGTAACGGTTGATAAAGTAGATACAATTCTGGAAATGGATTTAACTTCGTAATTACTCTCCGAATATCTAATAACAGAATTAGCGTCTTTTTTAAGAGAATCTGGTATGGTTGACGCCAGATAATACGTTGCCGGAAAAGTATATTTCTGAGCCATTGCCCATCCCGGTAACAGCAGAAATACAATCAAGATTAGTTTCTTCAGCTGCATACTAAATCTTCTTTAACACAAATTGTTCTCCCAAAATATCATACATCTTTTTGTACAATTCATGCAACTGACCGTACTCCTGATTTGTATAAACCGGTTTTTTCAGCGACAGTGTAAATCTGTAAGAAATATTCTGACCATCGGCAATTACCATTCTTCTCATCATAACGCTTTCATCCGGCGTAACCATGGTAATGTTTTTTGGCAATTCGTCTGCGGCAAATCCAGCTGGAATTTTAAATGTGCCGGTTAAACTATACGAACGTAAATAACCTAAATCTACATCGGTGATTCGCTTATCTTTTATAAATGGATTTTCTGAAAGACCCAAAAACAAGTTTGGATTGAAAAATATATAATTTTCATCCTCTGATGTATTTTTGGTTTTAAAATCAACAGTCTGAACCAACGAAAGTGAATCTGCATCTACATTATCTAATGTTAATTTTGTAATCTCCAGATTGGCATTTCCATCTTTCAAAAAGTCTTTAAACTTCTCTTCACCCGCATCTTTTATTTTACCAACACGGCCAATTCGATTATAATCTGAACTATATAAATTTGCAGTGCCTTTCATAGATCCATCCGGATTAATATCGCAAGCCATGCTCACGTTTAAACGACCAGGCGTTTCTATTTTTAAATTAACCCATTCTGCAGGTTCTTTAGACACAACAAAACCGGTCGTATTTAAAATATCATAAGCAATTAAGTTGTAAGGCAGATATGGTTCCGTAGCATCCAGAACTAATTTTTTATCATTTGCCAATGGAACATAGGCAACCGTTTTATTAAACTGATCCAGAAAGGGGTAACCAATGTTTACACTTCCGTGATCCCGGGTACTTACCAATAAAGGTTTTGCTTTTACACCAACATCGTTCAAAATGTTTAGCAAGATCAAATTCATTTCTCCGCTTGTACCGGTATGTTTTTGCCATGCTTTATTAACACTTTCGGTTGTACCTCTTGTATTTGACTCGTTCCACTTCATATTTTTGCGAACAAAATCATATGCGGCGGCGGCTTTCAGCTCATCGCTGGACAAGGTTTTAGTTTTTGCGATAAAATCTTCCGTATCTGGAAGCTTGCGACGTAATTGAGTTCCGTAAGATTCTGAATTTAATAATTCCTCTCCCAGCTTTTCCCAGGTAGAAATATAACTTTGATATCCTCCCATAGGCCTTTTAACTCTGTTCAACTGAAATTTAGCTCCTTGCAGGTAGTTTTTATCTGAAGTCATGTAAGGTTCGTCCTTTAATGCAGGAAGATTTTTAAAAGCTAATTCTCTCTTGTTTACGAGATAAGGAGAAGGAGAAGCTCCGCCGAAGAAAAAACTACGGGAATATGTATCCGTACGATCTAATGCCACAGGATAATTTCTATTTACCTGAGCCGTATAATCAAAAATTTCAATTACTTCCTGACTTAAATAACTATAACGGGTTGGAATATCAGATTGAAAATACCAATCCGGAAGATTCATAAAATTTGTTTTTAACGTGTATTTATATTCTAAAATACTGCCGGGCTGAACATTGGGAAATGAGAATACCACCGCAGTAATATTATCCGTTATTTTTTCATTATAGATTAATTTCCCTTCAACTTTTTGTATAACCTTTTCCCCTTTTTCATTTAATGAAATGGTTTGGGCTTTCACATTTGAAATAGATTCTATGTTATCGCCGGAATAAAATTGCAAACGAATATTAGCTTGGTCTTTGCCTTTATCATTAAAAATTTTCAGACGTTTATGGTAATCTACAAACACATCTAAATGGTCGCTAAAATAAAGTTGACCCTTTTCAAAAAGCACCATGGCGTCTGCTTCTTTATCAAAAGCACAAGCTTTCATTTCGAGATCTGCATCATCTACTTTGCCAAAAGATTGGTAATCTTCCTGCGCAAAAGCATTTATAAAAGGAAGTAATAAAAGGACAAATAAGTAAAGTTTTTTCATATTTAAAATCGGTAAAAAGATTTTAAAAATATAAATATTTAATTACTCTGCAATTAAATTAAGTATAAGTATTGCATTTTGTGATATATGTCACAGCTGGAGAGAAGTAAAGAGATATTTTAGATACCTCAATTAGTTTCAAAATATGGAACAACAGATTGTAAGTTTTAATTAAGTCCAATTTATCACAACCTTTTTCGATGAGTTTGAATGGTGTAATACAACCGGAAAAATTCAAGAATGATGGCCAGTTTGAACAG
>JBDTLL010000050.1:0-12085 GCA_039934815.1 Daejeonella sp.
GCAAATCTACAAAAAATAAGGCTTGAACAAAATTTTTTAGAAAAAAAATTCGGCAACCTCTTCAGCTGCCGAAAATCGCTTCAAATTATCTGTAAAACAGAATATTTTTACATCTATAAATAATCGTCTGTTAAAACAATTTCTTTAAAATTATTAGACTTAGGGCGTGATTTTACTTTATGTTTTTCTATCTGCCGTCTTAATGACTCAACAGCTTTATCCGTTGCCTCTTCAAAAGTTTTGCATTGTTCTTTTGCAAAAAGATCATTCCCGGGAATGAGGAGTTTAATTTCCGAGATCTTATTTTCTTCGTCCTCCGTGTTTTCTAGTTTAAGATATACTTCACCACTTATAATCTGATCAAAAAACTGATCCAGCTTATCTGTCTTTTTCTGAATAAAATCCAACAGCTTGGAATCTGCTGTAAAATGAATTGACTGCACTCGGATTTTCATGTTTCCTCCTTTTTTAGCCCTTTGGATGGGCTTGTTTATAAATTGTTTTTAATCTTTCAACTGAATTATGAGTATAGACCTGTGTGGCAGCTAAGCTGGCATGGCCTAAAAGTTCTTTAATGGCGTTCAGTTCTGCGCCGTTATTCAAAAGAACTGTTGCAAAGGTGTGTCGTAAAACGTGAGGGCTTTTCTTATCGTTAGTTGATATGTGAGATAGAATGGAATTCACTATACGATAAATAAATTTAGGATAGGCAACGTCGCCTCCATTGGTAACGATTAAAAATACGGAATTGTTATGAAAATTTTGAGTTTTTTTTAGCTCCAGATAGTCAGAAATAAGTTTTAATAAGATTTTGGTAACAGGTATAATCCGCTCCTTATTTCTTTTACCCAGAACTTTAATATGTTGCTCATAAGTATTTATATCTGTCTCTTTTAAATTGATTAATTCCGCAGAGCGGATACCGGTTCCATAAAGTAATTCAATTACTAATCTATCGCGAAAGCCTTTAAAATCATTACTGAAAATTTCGGGTTCTTTGCTATCCAGTAAAGTATTGATCTTTTTGTCTTCTACCACAATGGGCAGGCGTTTTGGAATTTTGGGAGCATGTAATTTTGCCATTGGCTCATTTAAAACAAGATGCTCCCGCTTTAAAAACTTATAGAACGACCTCAGGCTTGATATTTTTCGATTTACAGATTTGGCAGTAGCATTCTGTTCCAGCAATTCTACCATCCAGGATCTTACATGAGCGTGCTGCACGCTCTCAAAATCGAGATCAGATAATTTTAAGAAATTATGGAATTGTTGCAGATCATTCCGGTAGGCAATTAAGGTATGTGGAGAATACCTTTTTTCAAACTGAAGGTACCGGATAAAACGCTCTATAAACATCAAAAACTATTTGTACATCAATAAAATTGAATATACAAATAGTTTTAAGTTTAATATACTTTGAAGAAGAATTAAACAGTTTCTCTGTTCATTCCTTCTTTGTAGATAGCTTTTTTAACCTGCGTACGGCGGGTGATAGATTTTTTCTCATATGCCTGGCGGCTACGAAGTTCTCTTAAAACACCGGTTTTTTCGAATTTCTTTTTAAAGCGTTTTAGTGCCTTGTCTAATGATTCGCCGTCTTTTACATTGATAATGATCATAATTTTAATATACCCCCTCTCGTTTCAGGACTGCAAATGTAAGAAAATCATGCAATTCGAAAGAAATAATATCTAAAAAAAGCTTATCCGGAATATTTAAATTTATTTCAAATCTAATTTTTGCTGTAGGCTACATCATAGCGAGGAACTTTTTCTCCATCAGACATTACACCTTCTTCAATATTTACATTCAGAAAATCCTTTGCGCCTTGTCCAATTATAAACCAGATATCACGTCTGTTCTGTTTTACATTAATTGCGGCAATAATGTCATAGCCTTCAAACTTTCTGTTAACCATTGGTTTCAAATCAGCAGGAATAGTTTTTTCATTCCCATAACTAATATGATAAATAAGGTATCCGTTTTTAGAAAACAAAGCTTTATGCTTGATATCATTCATTAAAAATGTAACCACATAATTTCGGTTCGGATGGAACCATATGGGTTCTACTGTGCCTTTAAAAGTACTCTTAAAAGCCTCTGATACTTTCTCAGGCAACTGTTCCGGACTTGTAATAGTTACTTCGGGTAAATTGATCTGTGCAGAACTTTTTTCTACAATTATGATGCTAAGCACGCATGCAATAACCATCATTACAACTAACTTTTTCATTTCATTAAAATTTTAGATTAAAGAAAGCAAGCCAGTTTTGCGGGAGAATTTGGAATAGTGGTAAACGAAAAGCAATAGTCGGAAACATATAGCAAAATCCCTTTGCAATACAGACTTATTAATTTTGCATTTACCGGTTACTGCCAGGGTAACTAGATTCCCTTTGCAGAATGCAACTATTTATTAGACGAGGTGTTACAGGAAATGTTGCAGGTTATTTTCAATTTCTTTAGTATCATTAATGTTATAATCGTGTAGACAAATCAGTTCCATAAGTTTGTAACGTCCATGTTTTTGGGGTTGCAAATCTATCATTGTAGGTAGGTTCAGATAGTATTCCGTCTTCAATCACTATTTGCATAAAATCAGAACTTCCCTCTCCGGTAATAAACCATGTACTCTTACCATTCTGATTTACATTGGTAACGGCAATAATCTGATAACCCCAAAATGCATTTTCAACAAGCCTAATAAGGCTCTTGGGTAACATCTCTTTTGTCCCGTATCTAATAAGCTGCAACAGCTTACCTTTATAATTGAATAACGCATTATTTTTTACTTTATTCGTTCTGAATGAAGCTATAAACCTGTTATTTCTGTAAAACCATTTGGGCTCATCAGCGCCTTTAAACATTTGTTTAAAAACCAACTCAACTTTTGTCAGCTCCCGCGGACGAGTAATATTTACTTGAGGAAGCATAATTTGTGCAGAAGAATCTGCACAAAATGCCAGGCAAATTACAATGCCTGCCATCATTGCGAAAATCAACTTTTTCATGTCGGTAAGATTTAAAAATGAAACCTTCAGCCTTCACACTAAGTGAGTGTACACGAGTTGGATCTGCAGAAATAGAATATTAGAATAAAACGCAAAGACCGAAACCAATTATTCGCGATAGCAAACTTTGGTATGCTAAGAAAAAGAAAAGTCTGTTATCGATTATCAGAGGAATAACTATAAAATATGTTGCTAAAAAATCCGATTATTTTCAACTTAATTCTAATTCTAATTTACTGAAATAAAATCATTTAATCTATTATCAAGCAATACCTATTCAATTAAATTGCATAAAAAAAGCGAACTGAAATAATCAGTTCGCTCCTAAAAACATTGGTTTTAATATTATCGTAAAACTTCTCTGGCAATAACCAATTTTTGTATTTCTGAAGTTCCTTCGCCTATAGTACATAATTTGCTATCGCGATAGAATTTTTCTACCGGGAAATCTTTAGTATATCCGTAACCACCAAATATCTGTACCGCTTCTGTGGATGCCTTTACACAAACCTCGGAAGCAAAATACTTAGCCATTGCAGATTGCTTGGTTACATTCTGTCCGCGGTTTTTTAAATCTGCAGCCTGCATAATTAACAGTTCTGCAGCTTCAATTTCAGTGGCCATATCGGCAAGTTTGAAAGAAATTCCCTGGAAGCTGGAAATTGGCTGTCCAAATTGATGACGTTCTTTTGAATAGGCAACCGCTGCATCAAAAGCTCCTTTTGCAATTCCTAAAGATAAAGCCGCAATTGAAATACGTCCGCCATCTAATATATACATGGCTTGTTTAAAACCTTCACCCTCGTTACCTAACAGATTTTCTTTTGGAACGCGGCAATTATCAAAAATCATTTCTGTAGTTTCTGATGCACGCATACCTAATTTATTTTCCTTTTTTCCGGCAGAAAAACCCGGAGTTCCTCTTTCAACAACAATTGCCGAAATACCTTTTGAACTACCCTTTTCTCCGGTACGAACCATCACTACAGCCACATCTCCGGATTTACCGTGCGTGATCCAGTTTTTAGATCCGTTTAATACGTAATGATCGCCATCTAAAACAGCAGTAGTATTCATTCTCATGGCATCAGAACCGGTATTTGCTTCTGTTAATCCCCATGCGCCTATCCACTCTGCGGTAGCTAATTTAGGCAACCATCTTTTTTTCTGCTCATCATTCGCGAAAGCTAAAATGTGACCAGTACATAAAGAATTATGCGCTGCAACAGATAAACCAACAGAACCGCAAACCCGGGCAATTTCTACAATAACATTTACGTACTCGAAATATCCAAGACCAGATCCACCAAATTCTTCGGGGACTAATACGCCCATTAAACCCAGTTCACCCAGTTTTTTAAAAGTTTCTACCGGAAAGGTTTGTGCCTCATCCCATTCCATCACATTTGGACGGATATGCTTCTCGGCAAAATCACGAACCATATTAACGATCATTTTTTGATTATCTGAAGCTAAAAAATTAACTCCTCCCTGCTCCACCTCGGCTGTAGTACTCATAGTTTTCTTGGTTAATTTGCAAGTATAATAATTATAAATGCATTTGTGATGTATACAGATTGGTCTTTACCGGTAGAACATTTTAGTTTCCGGTTCATTTAATCTGTTTTTAATTTATCGGCAGTATTTTCGGTATCGTTTCTATTAATAAGATATAAGTGAAATTATTTTATCCGAATTTCCCTTCAGGGTATCTTTTCCATTTAAAAAGTCAAGACTAATCACAAAAGCGTAACCGGCAACAACTCCTTTCAGTTCTTGCACCAATCGGGTAGCAGCATTCACGGTTCCGCCGGTTGCCAGTAAATCATCATGGATTAAAACCCGCTGTCCTTCTAAAATAGCATCGGTGTGCAATTCCAATATCGCCGAGCCGTATTCCAGTTCACAAGGTTGCTGAATTTTGCTGAAAGGCAGTTTTCCTTGTTTCCTGATCGGGACAAATGGAATCCCTAATCTTCCGGCTAACATTAAACCGAAAAGAAATCCGCGACTTTCAATTCCGGCAATCACATCTATTTTTTCACCTTTTAATCTTTCCTCAAAAGCATCTACTATTTCTTCGCAAAGCTTCGGGTTTTTGAGAATGGGTGTAATATCTTTAAAGAGTATCCCGGGTTTTGGAAAATCAGGAATGTCGCGTATGGCTGATTGTAATTTAGATTCGATCATTCAAAAATTATATAAGGCTCAATTTTACGCAAAATCCCATCATTTAATATAGCTATCTTCTTAAAATCTTCAATTGACTTATACAAACCATGCTGTTTCCGGTAGTTAATAATGGCATTTATTTGCTTATAAGTAAGATATGGACTTTGTTTTAAATCTTCAAAAACTGCTGTATTGATGTTTGTTTTAACAATTGAATTCCGGTTAACTTTTACCTGAGTTTTCAAATTATTAAACATACTGGAATCCAATCCATATACTTCTTTTAATTGCTCTACCGAGTAAAATCCACCCAAACGGTTTCTATATTTTAAAATTCGGATAGCGAACGCCGGACCAATTCCTTTGATAGTTTCCAGGGACGTCGAATCGGCAGAATTTAGCTCGACAACTTCAAATTCTTTCTTAGCAGGATACCGTTTCTCAACTCTTTCACTGTTAGATTTTTGAGAAAATTCTTTTCTACCAAAGTAGTTCTTTTCAATCGCGATATAAGGTTCGAGCTTAGAATATTGAGCCGCTGTGATTGAATATATTTTTTGCAGGTCTTCTTTTTTGAAGAACTTCCCTCCTTTTGCTTCATAATTTTTAATGACCTTGATCTGCCGGGAGCTTAAACCTAATTTAAGCCATTTTTCTTCGGTTAGATTATTGGGATCAAACTCGAAATATATCGCTTTCGCTGAAGTTGATCCTGCACTTTCATCATTTCTATTTGCGAAATTTTTATCAGATTTTCTGGCCGATGACTCAAATCTCGCTACTTCTTCTCTAAAACTTCTACTATCATAAACTTCGGGCACTTTAAAGTATTCAAACAGGTAGGGAAACGCGAGTACAAGAATAATTAAGAAAAAGAGTACGATAATCCCGTTAAATTCTTTTTTAGAAAAACTGAAATAGGATTTAAAAAGTTTTTTCATGATGCAGCGCAATTCTAAAATTGACCATAAAATAAATCCCTCCTAATGAAGATAAAAAAACTTAATTATCAATCCCAAAAAAGAATTTAAGTGTGAGAAATTAGGTATATTTTTAAAAAATCTACCGAGCATATTAAATTCGCCTCCGCGTAACACCATCATGAAAATTATTACAAAAGAAGAGTTCGCTAAAGCTACGGGTATCAAAAAATTGCACATGCCCGGTTTGGCTTCCTTACTGATGGAAGTAATGAAAATAAATGATGTTAATGATATCTTTGAAAAAGCAGAGCATCTTTCAGGACCAGTTTTCGTAGATAAAATCCTTCAGACATTAGGCGTAAAAATAGAATTTGACGAACGCGACTTAAAAAACATCCCTAAAGAAGGTGCTTTTATCGCGATAGCTAACCATCCATACGGTGGTATTGAAGGTCTGGTTTTACTTAAAATACTTACAATAGTTAGGCCTGACGCTAAATTAATGGCCAATTTTATCCTGAAAAAAATTCCTAATCTAAGTGAGTATTTTATTGCCGTAAATCCGTTTGAGAACGTTGAACATTCCTCAAGCATCAGCGGAATAAAAAGCACGCTTGCTTTATTAAGAGATGGCACACCTATCGGGATTTTTCCGGCAGGTGAAGTTTCAACCTATAAACTGCAAACACAGCAAGTAACAGATAAACTTTGGCACCCGGTTGTGGGGAAAATAATTGCCAAAGCAAATGTACCGGTGGTTCCAATCTACATCCATGGCAATAATGGGTTACTTTTCAATTTGTTGAGTTTGATTCACCCAACTTTACGAACCGCAAAATTACCTTCGGAACTGTTTAATAAACACGGGCATACCATTAAAATCCGGATCGGAAAATCCATAGATGTTTCGCAGCTTAATTTTCAGAATAATTCTATCAAATTATTGAATTATTTACGAGCCAAAACGTATGCGCTTGGAACCGGTTTAGAAAATGAAAAGAAAATATTTAACCCAAGAAATATTTTCAAGATCAAAAAAAACCCTCAAAAAATAGTAGCTGAAACACCTGCTGATATTATTGAAAACGAAGTTTCTACACTGGAAGCCTTTAAAGTGTGGACAGAAAAAACCTATGAAGTTTATATTGCTCCCACATCCAGCATTCCAAATATTATCAAAGAAATTGGACGTTTAAGAGAAATTACTTTTCGTGAGGTTGGCGAAGGAACAAATAAAGAAACCGACCTGGACGAGTACGATATTTATTATCATCACTTATTTATTTGGGACACTCAGGCTAAAATGATAGTCGGCGCTTATCGCATTGGTAGCGGCGACGAGATATTTTACAGTTTTGGCAAAAATGGATTTTACCTGAATGAACTTTTTAAATTAAGAGAACAGATATATCCGGTATTGAGACAAGGTTTGGAATTGGGCAGATCGTGGATCAGGAAAGAGTATCAATTAAAACCGCTTCCCTTATTTTTATTGTGGAAAGGGATTTTAAAATACTTGTTGAATAATCCACAATACAAATATTTAATCGGTCCTGTTAGTATTAGCAACAGCTTTTCAAAATTCTCTAAATCTTTAATTGTAGACTACATCAGCCGCAATCATTTTGATTTGGAAATGGCACAATATGTAAAACCACGTAAAAAGTTTAAAGTTGATTTTTCTAAAATTGACACGGAACTTTTGATGGAATCTAAAGAAAATTTAAAAGATCTGGACGATCTGGTCTCAGAAATTGAAACTTCCCACATGAAAATCCCGGTTTTACTAAGACAGTATATCGCGTTAAACGCGAAAATTATTTGTTTTAACATCGATCCTAAATTCTCTGACAGTTTGGATGGCTTTCTGGTAGTAGATCTGGAAAAAATTCCGGCAGAAATGCTTGAAAAACTGGGAAAGAACCTGTAAAATTTAATTTTATTTATAATCAACTAACCTTGCTTTTTGGGTTTTTATTTCGTTAATTTAATATTAGTTAAATGTTAACTTAATGTTAACGAAATGAAATTAGATTACTCCCACATACGGTTAAGCATTTTTTTCTGCCTTTTACTTTCTTTCACATTTGTTCGTGCTGAAAGTAAAGGGAGGATTTTATCATTTGAATTTTATTCGGGCACTTTCAATGCAGAAATAGATTCTTCTTTAATTGTTGATTATAATTCAATACCCGACCAACAGTCCATTCAACGTTTTTACGACCAGTTAAAATCATCCGATTACAAACCTGTAATTGAATCATTAAAAAAATATAAGGAGAAATATCAATTAAATGATTGGCTTTATTATCAGTTAATTAGAAAAACAGCACAGCAAATAAGTCCGAAATTTGATAATTATCCCCGTTATACATTATATAAATGGTTTTTTCTGGCCGAATCTGGTTTTGACGCCCGTTTGGCTTTAACTGCAAAAAACCAACTGTTATTTTATGTGAGAAGTGATGAAGATATTTTTGACATCCCCTATTTCGAAAAAGACGGCAATAAATATGTTTGCCTTAACTTCCATGATTACAATGATATCAGCTACCAGAATGATCAAATAATCCCGGTGGATATTGTTTTCCCTGAAAGCAGAGATCTATTCTCTTATAAGGTTACTAAAATGCCCGATTTTAAACCTGAGGATTACAAAGAAAAATTGATCAAATTCAATTATCACCAGAAGGAGTATCATTTTAATGTTCTTCTAAACCCGGACGTTCAAACCATTTTCGCAAACTATCCGGGCGTAAGTTTTGAAACCTATTTCAATATTCCTCTTAGTAAAGCAACGTATGGTTCTTTGATTCCTTTTTTAAAGAAAGATCTGGAAGGAAAGAGCCAGAAAAAAGGAATTGATTATTTGATGCGGTTTACCCGATATGCGTTTTTGTATGAAACAGACGAAGAAAATTTTGGAAAAGAAAAACGTTTATCGCCAGAACAAACTTTATTTTCTGAACACAGCGACTGCGATGACCGGGCTGCTTTATTTTTTTACCTGGTAAAAGAGATTTATGATTTGCCAATGATCGCATTGTTATATCCTACACATATAACGATGGCTGTTGAGTTTAATAAACCACTTGCAAATTCTATCACCTATAAAGGGAAAAAATATTCAGTTTGCGAACCCACTCCGCAACTACAGGATTTAAAGATCGGGCAAATATCCAGTAAACTTAAAGATGCTGCTTACACAGTAGTATATCAGTATGATCCTGCAAAATAGATTGAATGAAAAAACCCGCAATTGCGGGCTTCTCCAATTAAATAATCAGTAATATTAATAGGTAGATAATATTTAATTCACTTTTCCGGGCGCATCATAAGCAGTAACCTGTGGGTTAAAGTTTGTCCATGTTGCTGTCCAGTCTGTAGATCCAAAAGCACCGCGATAAGCAACTTTTTCAAAGAACGAACCAGAAACTTTTGCATTTGTAAATACAGCACCAGCTTCTGCGGCAGAGGCAGACTTTACTGTAAATACAGGAGTTCCAGCTTTTGATTCTGAAACTAAATCAGCAGAATATTTGAAAGGTGTGTTTAATAAGGCATCTGCAAATTTAGTAGCGTCAAACGTGTTGTTCGCTCTCAATGCTGTTTCGAAATCAGCTTTGTTTTCACCCTTCACTTCGTTGGTTTTGAAGTTTGAACCATAGATGAGGTTATTCTCAAAAACAAGATTTCCCGCAAGGTAATTTGCTGAGGTAGATTTTGCTACCGCGACTTTAGAATCATCAATATAAATTCCTTCGGTATAGCCGGCAAATATTGAATTTAAAATACTGAGAGACGAGTTTCTGCGAATTTGTACAGCATGCTGATAATTGGCATTCACCCCGCTTAAAGAAGCTCCGGTTAAGGGTCCTAAAACAGTTACGTTACTAAATACGGCAGAAGTTTGTGGAGTTTTTACAGATCCTGAACCATCATTATCTGATTCGAAACCATTAGATCCTGAAATGTCAGCAATTCCAGCATATCGTTGTGATAATGCAAATTGCACTTTACCTGAATATCCAAAATCTGTATCGAAATCATCATCTAAACCACCGATGGCCAGAAGGTGTTTTGCATTTACTGTTCCACCAAACCATTCGTATGAATCATCACCAGATCTGGTAACCTGAACATAATCAATTGTAGTTCCAGAACCAACAGAACCAAATGTTAAACCGTTGATTTCGTTATCCGGAGATAAAGGCACACCTGCAAACTCAATACGAACATATTTTAAAGTTCCTGAATTATCTGCCGGATCAGTACCACCGTATGAAGCTTTACCGGAAGCATCTGTAGGAATACCTTCTATTGGTTGGTTTGTACCCTGATTGTTTGGTGCTTTTCCTAACAAAACAATGCCTCCCCAATCGCCAGAAGCACGAGCGCCGGCAGCCTGGTTAGAGGTAAATACAATTGGCTTATCCACTGTTCCAACAGCTTCAATTTTTCCGCCACGGTTTATAACTAAAGTTCCTTTAGAAGCTTTGTCACCTTTAATTAAAGTTCCCGGCATAATTGTAAGAGTTGCTCCGGAAGTAACGTTTACTATATTTTTTAATAAATATATTTTATCCGCAGACCAGGTGGTATTGCTAGTTATGTCTGTCGAAACCTCTACAGTTGAACTTGTTGGGTTTACTATAATAGTATCATCCGTATCATCAACTGTACTTTTCTTACATGCCGTTGTAAAAATCGCGGCAGCCATTGCTAATAAAATTAATTGCTTTTTCATGTTAAATTTTGCGTTTTATTTATGCTCAAAAGTAAATTTGCAAAGTAACCCCAATATAAAATCGGGGTAATACTTATGTTAATCCTGTTAAGGTTTTGTTAATTAAAATGAGTAATTGAAGGACAGGGAAACATTTCTTCCAGTTTTATACCTGCTGATTGTTTCGTCAGTTGAGTTTTCTGAATATTTCTTATTCATATCTCTGTCGAAATACAATACATTATTGTTATTGAATAGATCATTCGCATTTAGCTTCAGTTCAGCTTTAGATTTCATGATTTTATAGGCAATCTGAAAATCTACAACATCACGAGGCGCTTCATAAACACTTGGGAATTGTTGTCCTCCGGCATTGGTTATTCTTCTCCCGATACGATTGTATAATAAATTTAAATTCATCTTATTACTTAAAGCAGCATATTGCAAACCTGCATTAATTACATAAGGCGACTGACCAACCATTGGTCTCTCTTTTTCAATCAGATTATCTATATCCGGATTTTTAACTACTGATTTTATCAATGATAAATTGGTGTAAAAAGTGGTGTTTTTGAATATATCTGAGGAACCTAAAAGCTCAAGCGTTCTTCTGTATTCCAGCTCTAATCCGTAAACATTCGCTTTATCAGAATTGAAATAGGAAACATCCGGAGTAGAATTAGCATCCAGAATACTAGCTTCAATTGCATTTTTAAACTTTTTGTAGAATGTAGAAACTGAGAAAATTTGTCCCGGAGAAGGGAAGTATTCATATCTTAAATCTGCATTATCAATAAGCGCCCGTTTTAGGTTCGGGTTTCCGGTTACGTTAGTTCCTCTTTCATAATCATAATATGCAAACGGCGCCAATTCTCTAAATTCCGGACGAGCCAAAGTTTTAAAATATGCCGCTCTGAAATTGCTTTTATCGTTAATGCTGTACGTATAATTAATTGACGGAAGCAGGTCAGTAAAGTTTTGTGAAACTAAACCTTGAGATTTAGCTGTGTTTAAATCAAGTTTATATTGTTCTATACGCAAACCATACACAATTCTGGACTTTGCTCCTATCCGATTGTCCATCATTCCGTAAGCGGCGTTTACCAACGAATTTGCATCATAAGAATCTCCATTATTATTGATTTCATCCAGTTCATATTTACCCTGGCTTATCAAATCGGATCCAAAGATGGTTTCAATAGGTCTGCTTCTTATCTCATTGTCAGATTCTTTCAACTTCATTCCTAAAAAGC
>JBDTLL010000051.1:0-11980 GCA_039934815.1 Daejeonella sp.
GGATTGCCTTCTTATAGCTTAGGCAGATTTTGCACGCAATTAGGTATTGATAATAATAATCGTCACCGTGCAGGCGGCGATGCCGAAGCAACTGCAATTTTATTTTCAATGCTTTTAGAGCGTGATGAGCATAATCATATTTCAGATTCATTAAAAGTAGGTTCTAAAGACAAAAGTCTTCCTCCAAATCTGCCGTCAGAAATGATTGAAAAATTACCTTCGACAGCAGGCGTTTATTATTTTCACAATCAAAAAGGTAAGGTAGTTTATGTTGGCAAGGCAAAAAATCTCCGGAAAAGGGTTGTGAGTCATTTTGCCAATAATAAACCTGGAAAACAGAAGCAGGACTTTTTAAAAAGCATCTATTCAATTACGTTTAGCGAATGTGGAACCGAGCTGATGTCGTTCATATTGGAATCAATAGAAATAAAGCGGCTTTGGCCGGATTATAACCGCTCGCAAAAACGTTTTGAACATGCTTATGGTTTATTCGCTTTTCAGGATCAAAACGGTTACATGAGACTCGCGATTGATAAGCGAAGAAAATTTTCGGCGCCATTGTACACGTTCAATTATATGCTTGAAGGGTTTGAAAAGATCAAATTCCTGATTAAAGAATTTAATCTTTGTCCTAAGCTTTGTTTCATTCAACGGAACACGGAGGGATGCACCGGCATGGCAGAGCTTTCGTGTTTTGGTGCTTGCGAAGGAATTGAAGCTGTAAATGAATACAACAATCGGGTTGAAGGCGCAATTGCCTTTTTAAAAGAAAATTTGCCAACATTTGCAATTGTTGACGAAGGCAGATCGGGGACTGAGAAAAGTTGTATTTTAATGGAGAACGGAAAGTTTTACGGAATGGGATTTTTAAATCAAACAAACTTTCAGGAAGATATTTTGCAGCTTAAAGATAAAATAACTGCTTATCCGTCAAACGATTATATCCGAAACCTGATCTATAATTATGCAAACAGGTTTCCTGATAAAAAGCTCTCTTTTAATCCTTGCTAAATGCTAAATGTAAAGGAAGTGAAAAATCAATTTTTCCTCGATTAATTTGTTTCTCGAATTCGTTCTTTTTCTGATGATGAGATTTGGAACTATTTAAAAATAGCTGCAAGCCGGTTAGCAATTTAAATGACGATATATTTATTTGCATATCGCTATTGGGTTTGATATCCAGCAAATCTGCAACTTCATCGGTTAACATAAACCGCATTATTTGAAGTAAATAGTCTCTGGAAATTTTTTGCTCAGTATTTAGACTCATAAAATCAACGAGCTGATGAGCGAGCGCAGATCCATGATCGGATTTTTTAAATTGACTTTTCCGGATTTGCTGTTCCAGATTATTTGCTGCCAAACCGTTTTCTGGCAAAAGTTGGTCGGTTAAGCCAAGAAAATGCCCTACAAAATTCCATAGATGTAAGAATGATTCCTGATCTGCATGAGAAACTGCAATTCCGAGTTTTCGTAATCCGCGAATTACGATAAGTGAAAACGAAAGATTTGTGCCCGCCATATCTTCCTGATTTACCGGAGTTCCCCAATCCGGATTCCATTCTTTTGAGTTAGATAAATAATACCTAATGCTTGCATGAATCAACCTGACCTTCAAAATGGAGGCAAAGGCTTTTCCATTTTCAGAAAATGCGTCCGGTGCCATTAAATCCCATACAAATGAAGCGGTTTCTGTAAGCCGGTTTTCAGCGTCGTACTTAATTCTTTCTGAAAGCGAGAGAACGCGGGCACCATCCGCGGCAGCGTAACAATAAGGCAGTGAAAGTAAGCCGAGCAGATTCATGATGGTTTCTGCATACCGGTTAAAAAAATCCGAGCCCGTTTTTAATTTTTTCTTATCTGCCCATGCAGGATATTCTGTGAAATTTTTAATCCAATCGTATTCAGTATATTTTTTTGCAAAAATAGTTAGATCTGTATTCGTATTGATTTTAGATAAATCATTGCGCAGCTGTACCTTTCCTTCAATAGAGTTGAATTTATGATGTATAAACTCGTCGGCATATTTATCACCTATAAGGCGATAGTTTATTAAATTGATTTTCTGGCTCATTTCTCCCTAAAATACAGGTTGAATTATATATTAGACCGTATTAAGTTTATTTTAAGAAATGCATGACAATCAATTTATTACGCCCCGTAATAAATACCTATTTGGTGGACTGATTATTGTTATTAATTTATCAGCAACGTGTAAAAATTTTCTAAACAGATAATAAAAAATGTTGTTATATACTTAAACTAAACTTAATAATTATGAAAAAGAAAATCTATCTGTTAGCGATGGCTATCATGTTAACTGTAATTTCTCCGGCTGTAATGGCAAAGGAAGGCCCTTCAAAATCTAAGGATGCTCCTTTAACAGAGCAGCAACAAGCTAGAATCAATACAATTGAAGCTAGAGTTTTGGAGATTAAAGAGATGGACAAATCTTCTTTATCACGCCAGGAAAAAAAGGAATTAAAAAAAGAGTTATTAGAAATGAAGAAAGAAGCTAAAGCTCTTTCTGGTGGTGTGTACCTTTCTATAGGTGCTATTATCATTATCATTTTATTGTTGATTCTTCTTTTATAATAAAATAATAATCTACTACTAAGCCCAATCTAATCGCAGGTTGGGCTTTTTTTATGGGATAATTTTGAAGTATAATCCTGAATTAATATAGATTTGGTTCTGACTCTAATTAATTCACATTGAAAGATCCAATAACAGAAAGCCAACCCGTTTTGATTAATAAAGACCAGTTCGGCCCGGATTTTAAATGGGGAGTTTCTGTTGCCGCCTATCAGATTGAAGGAGGCCATAATGTTGACGGAAAGGGGCAATCTATCTGGGACGTATTTACGTCATCAGGCCGGAAGATTAAGAATAGAGCGAATGGAAATACTGCCATAGATTTTTATAATCGTTACCGGGAAGATATTGACCTGGTTAAGAAAATGAACATTCCCAATTTTAGATTTTCTATCTCCTGGTCCAGAATTTTTCCTTACGGAGAAGGAGAGATTAATTTAAAAGGAATAGAATTTTACAACTCTGTAATTGACTATTGCCTTTTGCAGGGAATAACGCCATGGATAACACTTTATCATTGGGATTTACCGCATTCGCTTGAAGTGCAGGGCGGTTGGAGAAACAGGAAAATTATTGACTGGTTCGCAAATTTTACCACCGTATGTGCTGCTCATTTTGGCGACCGTGTTAGCCATTGGATGGTGATGAATGAACCTTCTGTTTTTGTGGGCGCCGGATATTTTTTAGGCTTACACGCCCCGGGCAAGCGTGGGATGAAAAATTTCCTCCCGGCAATTCACCATTCCGTAATGTGTATGGCAGAAGGTGGGAGGATATTGAAAAATATGCTTCCGGATGCAGAAGTGGGAACAACTTTTTCATGCACCTATATTCAGGCTAAAACAACTTCAAAAAAGGATTTGGAAGCTGCAAAGCGGGTAGATACCTTACTAAACCGATTGTTTATGGAACCTTTGTTGGGAATGGGATATCCATTAAACGATTTGCCTGCGGTGAAAAATCTGGATAAATATATCTTGCCCGGCGATTCGGAAAAAATGAAATTTGATTTTGATTTTATTGGTTTGCAAAACTATACACGCGAAATTGTTAAGCATTCTTATTTTACGCCTTATTTAAAAGCCAGCTTGCTGAAAGCAGAAAAAAGAAAGGTGCCCGTTACTTTAATGGGTTGGGAAGTTTATCCGGACGCATTATACAAAATGATTGAAAGGTTTAATCAATATCCGCAAATCAAAAAAATTTATATAACTGAAAATGGAGCAGCTTTTACCGACGAGCTTATAAACAACCAGGTTGATGATATGAAAAGGGTTAATTACCTCAAAAATCATATTACTCAGGTTTTAAAAGCCCGGCAAAATGGATTATCTGTGGACGGCTACTTTGTTTGGACGCTTACAGATAATTTTGAATGGGCCGAAGGGTATCATCCCCGCTTCGGATTGGTCTATGTTGATTTTGAATCTCAACAAAGAATTGTAAAATCGTCGGGAAAATGGTATGGATCATTTCTGAATGATAAATCCTAATTGGTTTAACCCAACTATTTAAAATAATCGATTGGATAACAGATTTTAGTTATATCCATCAATGTAACAACATACATGAAATTAATGTCGTTTATATTTTTACGAAATTTAAATTTCCAAGCTTGTTATAATGAGATCAATATTTGTGTTATTCCTCTTGATTTTAAGTTTTAACAACTTATTTTCTCAAACAATTGGCCTGACTCAAGTTCCCAATAAAATAGTTCCAACAGAATTTTATATCCAACAAGTAATAGACGCCCGTGCAGATCAGAAAGCAGTTGCATACCTACTAAATTCAATAAATGATAAAAAAGTAAATGCGGTTAACTTTTCAACAAGTTTACCCGAAGCAGTTTTTCAGTTTATTGGCAAATTTTCAAATCAGAATAAGAGCTTACGCCCGGTTATTTTAAGGATAAACAAATTTGGGATTCATGAGTCGGCTATATCGGCTAATACTATTGCTGGAAATTTGGAAATTGGGTTAAGCTTTGAGTTAAAAAATGGAGATGATTTTGTAAAGCTGATCGAGTATAATGGAACTGCAAGCTATAAAAGAGGAGAGAAAGACCTATCTGCAGTGAGCAGACTTTTAAGCCAGGCAATTAGCAATTCTTTGGAATATTTTAATAAGTGGATCATCGCGGAAGCAGCCACAAACGAATATTTGGCAAGATCTGTTCAGTTGAATTTTATTGACGAAACTCAAATCAACGCAGATACTGTTTTTTACGACTATAAAAGGCCGTTGAACTGGAAAGATTTCAAAAGCAAGCCTCTCGGCGATAATAAATATGCGGCAACAGTTTTTGCATTTTTCGCCGTTGAAAGTCAAAATAAAATCAGCAACGGCGTAATCCAGGTTGATATAAATTTGAAAGCTTATGTGGTCAAAAATTTTTCATGGGTTAGAGATTTTGCCAGAAATTCGGCAACTTTAAATCACGAGCAAAAGCATTTTGATATTGCCAAAATTGTTGCAGAAAGATTTAAGAAAAAATTGCAAAATGAAACTCTCAATCCAGATAATTATGAGGGAATAATCAGTTTTGAATACATAGAATCTTTACGCGAGTTAGATACCATGCAAAAACAATACGATAATGAAACTCAACATGGCACAAATCCTTTAATGCAAAGTGTATGGAACCAAAAGATTGAAACGGAGTTAAAGGCTTTTACAAAATCTCTCACGAACTAATTTTATACATAGAATTCTATGGCATTTCCTTCAACTTCTAGCAGGCCGGAACTTAATTTATAGCTAAACTATTATAAAGTTTAATGCTGGAAAAATGTTGTTTTTTTAAGTCGGGTGTACGATTTAAAACAAAATTATTGATCGCCGGATGCTTAATTTCGCCGGCTTTGCGAAACAGCTCCAGCGTATTTGTTTGATTTTGAATAATTGAACTTAAGTAAAAACGATCAAATCTTTGCCTGTTACTAAGTTTCAAATTATCAATTATACTCAGCTGTTCTTTGTTGGCCTCAACCGGTAATAAAAGGTGGTTTTGAGCAGCCAGTTTTTTTAGCTCATTATAAACACGGGTACTTCCAAAACTTAAATTCGAGGCAAAAATCCTAACCTTTTTTTCTTTAGCATTTTCTTCTGCAAAATTTGCCATTTCTATATCAAAAATCAGGCTTTGAGCAGCTTGTTTTAAAAACTCTTTAGAATCGGCATCTAACTTTTCAGCCTCAACACCACTGGTATCAGCATTGTTGAGTGATTTATTTCCATCGCTATTGCATCCTGAAAAGATAAAATTTAATAAAAATATAAGATAATAAGGAGCTATTTTTTGCATTAGCTAAGTGTGATTTTTTTTTAAACAGCAGGTAATGCTAACTGTTTGAAAAAGCTTAGTCTAAATTAGCTCAGAGATTTTAAATGCTTTATGGCCCGTTCCAAATCCTGAGGCGTGTCTACAGCAATACTTTGGAAATTCGTTTTGGCAACCCGAATTTTTAATCCGTTTTCAATCCAGCGGAGCTGTTCAAGTGCTTCGGCTTTCTCATATTCAGAAATGGGTAATTTGGTAATTTTCTGGAGAGTGCTTTTTCTGTAGCCGTAAATTCCAATATGCTTAAAATAAGTGGTTTTATTTAACCACTCTTTTAGCTCGCTATCGCGATTAACGGGCAGGGGAGTTCTACTGAAATAGATTGCGTTACTCAGCTGATCTACAATTACTTTAGGTGTATTCGTATCCACCAACTCTTCAAATTCGGTGATTTGTTTTATCAAGGTTGCTAAAGAAACATTTTCGTCTGTAAAGCAACGAGCTAAAACGTCAATTTGTTCCGGTTCAATAAAAGGTTCATCGCCCTGAATGTTAATAATGATATCGTAACCGGAATTATTGTTTGAAACTTCTGCACACCGATCGGTTCCACTTTGATGCTTCTCAGAAGTTAATTCGGCTAATCCACCAAAATCTTTCACATGTTCCAGAATACGTAAATCATCTGTGGCAACAATAACTTCAGAAAGTGAACTCGATTTTTTTGCCTGTTCATAAACACGCTGAATCATGGATTTTCCTGCAATATCTGCCAGAGGCTTTCCCGGAAAACGGGTAGACGCAAATCTGGCCGGAATTATTCCAAGTATTTTCATCATTTTATTAATATCAGGCTAAGGGCGATAATTATAAAAATGGCTATTAATCCCCAAACGGCAGCTTTATGAGCGAAGTTTAACGTCCAGCCTAATTCTGCGTAACGTTTTGGAACTATAATTCGGTCATCATTTTTGTTAAAATAGAAGACACCAAATTTCCAATTTTGGGGGCTGTTTTGGTCCATTTTAACAATATAATAAATTAAAACAAGCCGTGAATTTCCCGTTCTATACTTTCAATCACAAAACCCAGATCTTCAGGTTTGTTGGCGAAATCCAGGTTATCTTTATCCAGAACCAAAAGCTTTCCTACCGTATAATTATCAATCCAGTTTTTGTATTTCTCATTCAATTTGGATAAATAATCAATTCTGATTCCCGCTTCATACTCACGGCCACGTCTTTGGATATTGTTAACCAACGTGGGCACAGATGCTCTTAAATAAATTAACAGATCTGGTGGATTAATAAAAGAGGTGATATTATCAAAAATTGCCCGATAGTTTTCGTAATCACGGGAAGTCATCAAACCCATATCGTGCAAATTTTCTGCAAAAATATAGGCATCTTCATAAATTGTTCTGTCCTGAATAATATTCTTTTTATTATTCTGGATTTCCATAATCTGCTGGAAACGACTGTTTAAAAAATATATCTGAAGGTTAAAACTCCAGCGTTTCATATCTCCGTAAAAATCTTCCAAATAAGGATTATTGTCTACCGCTTCAAATTGTGGTTCGTAACCTAAGTGTTTTGCCAGTAATTCTGTTAAAGTTGTTTTTCCGGCTCCGATATTTCCTACGATAGCAATGTGCATGAATGTATTTTATATTTTATGAAGGTATTAAGTTTTTTGAGTTCTGAGAAGTTATTAAGCGATGGTTTAAAAATTTCTAAAGCCAATAATCTCGCGGACTTCGCGAATTGTTTTTGAGGCACTTTCTCTTGCTTTAATCGCTCCATGGCGGGCAACTTGTCTGAGGTAAGAAGTGTCACCTGCGATATCATTTATGCGGTTGCGCATTGGTTCTGTAGCAACAATCATGTCTTCTGCTATTTGCTTTTTAAAATCGCCGTAGCGGATATTGCAGGAGTTATATAATTGTTCAAAATGCGCCAGAGTACTTTCGTCAGATACCACCTTCATCAAATCAAATAAGTTCTGAATGGCTTCTGCTTTAGGCTGATTTTCTTCTGTGGGGCCGGAATCAGTTACCGCTCGCATTACTTTTTTACGAATTATTTCAGGCGAATCTGAAAGATATACAGCATTTCCTTCTCCCTCAGATTTTCCCATTTTTCCTTTTCCATCCAGGCCCGGGATTTTTACCAGATTGTTGCTAAAGTTAAAAGCATATGGTTCCGGAAAAAAATCATTAGAATACAACCTGTTAAAACGGTTTCCGAATGTTCGGGCCATTTCTAAATGCTGTTCCTGATCTTTTCCCACCGGAACTTTTGTGGCTTTATGAATCAATATATCTGCAGCCATTAAAACGGGATAGGTTAATAAGCCTGCGTTCACATTGTCGGGATGAGATCTTACCTTGTCCTTGAAAGAAGTGCTACGTTCCAGTTCGCCCATGTAGGCGTTCATATTCAGGTACAAATATAGTTCAGCAATTTCGGGTACATCAGACTGCACATAAATAGTGGCTTTTTCCGGATCGATTCCTGCTGCCAGATATTCTATTAAAACCTGCTTTACATTTCCATGTAAATCATTTGGAGTTGGATGAGTGGTAAGTGAGTGGTAATCAGCAATAAAGAAATAACAATTAAACTCATTTTGCATTTGAACAAAATTTTTAACGGCTCCGTAATAATTTCCTAAGTGCAATTTTCCGGTACTTCTTATACCACTAACAACAGTTTCCATAGCTGGCGAAAGTAAGTAATTTTTCTGAAATGAATTATATTTAAAACCCTGGAAAACTGCTTTATCAACACGTAACGGGTATTTATTTAACTTGTAATAAAACTCTATTTTTCTATTTTTGATAGATGAAAAGACTCCTTAAAAAAGCTCATCATTTTTATTATCACGCTGTAGTTGCACTGGTATTTGTGAGTCTTTATCCGTTCATCTATATTTTTTCCAAAACATCCATTCAATTTAGAGGAATGAACCGGATGCGTTATTATTTAAGCCTGCTAAGTTCTTCCCTTTCGGGGATATTTTACCAATTTCATTACGAGGAGGAAATAGACTGGACTAAAAATTATATTATTTGTCCAAACCATACTTCTAATCTGGATATCAGCACCATTATTTTAATGACCAAAAGAAACTTTGCGTTTATTGGGAAAGATGAACTATTGAAAAATTTTGTCACCGGAATTTATTTCAGAACCATCGATATCCCGCTTAATCGCGATAGCAAATTCTCATCTTATAAAGCATTTAAAAAAGCCGAGGAATATTTAAAAAGGGGAATAAACGTGGCAATTTTTCCTGAAGGCTTAATCGCCAACGTTTATCCTCCGGAATTATATCCGTTTAAAAATGGTCCGTTTCGATTAGCTATTGAGCAAAATATTTCAATTTTACCCGTAAGTATCTGCAATAACTGGAAGTTGTTCTGGGATGACGGAACTAAATATGGAACAAAACCGGGCATTAGTCATGTACACGTTCATAAACCAATAGACACTACTGCACTAACAATTGCCGATTCTGAATTATTGAAACAGCAGGTTTATGATATTATAGCTTCGCAATTGAAGAATTTCCACTCCGGTACTGCATCTCCCGTTTTGAATGAAAGCAGCGAAATTAATCCTATAAATCCGATAAATTTATAATTGATTAGCTCAGAATTTTTAACTTGTAACATCTGCAAGTATAGAACAGTCTAAACTCCCAAAAAGCATGAGCGAGAAACAACCTTTAATAGTTATTACAGATATAGGCAGAAAATATGTAATTGGATCGGAGACCATTCATGCATTAAAATCTGTTACTTTAAATATTGTTAAAGGTGAGTTTGTGGCCTTAATGGGACCTTCAGGTTCAGGAAAATCCACACTTATGAATATTTTGGGATGCCTGGATACGCCTACCAAAGGTGATTATATTCTTAACGGAATTCACGTAAGTGAAATGAGCGATAACGAACTCGCGGAAGTTAGAAATAAAGAAATAGGGTTTATTTTTCAGACATTTAATCTGTTACCACGATCTTCATCTTTAGATAATGTCGCCTTACCATTGGTTTACGCGGGCGTAAGCCGTGCAGAGCGTGAAGATCGTGCTCAAAAAACATTGGAAAGCGTGGGGCTTGGAAACAGAATGGGCCACAAACCAAATGAGCTATCCGGTGGACAGCGTCAGCGTGTAGCTGTTGCCCGTGCTTTAGTGAATAATCCTTCAATAATTTTGGCAGATGAGCCCACCGGTAACCTGGATACAAAAACGTCCGTTGAAATAATGGGTCTTCTGGAAGATATTCATTCGAAAGGAAACACAATTATTATTGTAACTCACGAAGAAGATATTGCCCAGCATGCCCACAGGATTATTAGAATGCGTGACGGATTGATAGAAAAGGATTATCTGAATGATCAGGTAAAAACGGTTTCGCCCAGATTAGCCAGCATGAATGAAAGTGGGGCGGATTTTGAAAACATTAAATAATATTCTTTTTATTAGAATAAAATTTGATTCCATCCCGTTATCGCTAAGAAAGCATTTTGATTCTTTCAGATTCTTGTATTTATAGAAATTTTGATACTTTGATAACGCATGAAAATTTATACTAAAACCGGCGATAAAGGATTAACGTCTTTAATTGGAGGTACGCGGGTTCCAAAGCATCATTTACGAATTGAAAGTTACGGAACTGTGGACGAACTGAATTCATATATTGGTTTAATTCGTGATCAAAGTGATGTAAAAACAGACATTAAAGATCTTTTAAAGGAAATTCAGGACAGGTTATTTACTATTGGTTCTTCGTTAGCTTCTGATCCGGAAAAGTCTAAAATGAAAATTCCTGACCTTTATGAAACGGATATTGAACGTTTGGAAATCGAAATGGACCGAATGAACGAGATACTTCCGGATTTGAAGCATTTTATTTTACCCGGAGGGAGTACAACCGTTTCTTATTGTCATATTGCACGTTGCGTTTGCAGACGTGCTGAACGGATAACAGTACACCTTGCAGAAGACAGTTTTGTGGAAGAAAAAATCACAATTTACCTGAATCGGCTTAGCGATTACTTGTTTGTATTAGCAAGAATGATATGTTTTGATAGTTTAGTGCCTGAGAATCAGTGGATTCCAAGAGTGTAATAAACATGTTGAAATATTTTTTATAATCTTATTTAAATTATTATACTTTTGCCAAAAAAGTAATTAAAAAAATTCTGAATATATGTATTGGACATTAGAATTAGCGTCGCATTTAGAAGACGCTCCCTGGCCGGCAACTAAGGATGAGCTTATTGATTATGCAATACGCTCCGGAGCTCCTGTAGAAGTTATAGAAAATCTGCAAGCTCTAGAAGATGATGGTGAGCCATATGAAAATATCGAAGAAATATGGCCTGATTACCCTACAAAGGACGATTTTTTCTTCAACGAAGACGAATATTAACAATAGCCCTGAATTTCAGGGCTATTTTATTTTAAGATCATTTTTTTATTGCAGCGAAATTTATTTTTACAATTTTTAAACAAATGGTATAGTTTTGGTATTTAAGAGGTAAATTAAATCATATCTCACTTAAACTAAAACTTAAATTATGGGTAACTTACTTTATGTAATCGCTGTTATTTTAATCATTGTATGGATCTTTGGAGCATTCGTTTCTCCGTTCGGAGGAAACCTGATTCATATCCTATTGGTTATTGCAATCATAGCAATCTTATTACGTGTAATCCGCGGAGGCACAGTATAATTCTTTTTCAAGTAATCAACCATCCGCTTTGATTCTTCAAACATTGGGATTACAGAGGATCTTTTATAACCATTAACTTAAAACTTAAAACTATGGGTAACTTATTGTATGTAATCGCTGTTATTCTTATCATCGTATGGATTTTTGGAGCATTTGTTTCTCCTTTCGGAGGAAACCTAATCCATATATTACTGGTAATTGCAATTATTGTAATTTTATTACGTGTAATTCGCGGCGGAACTGTCTAAGTTCTTTGAATAATTTAATCCGCATTGATTCAGAAATTGAATTAATGCGGATTTTTTTATGAATTTAAATATGCTTCCGCGAGAATAAGATCTTCGGGATATGTGATCTT
>JBDTLL010000052.1:0-11759 GCA_039934815.1 Daejeonella sp.
ATGCCCAGCCTGATTCTGCTCTCAAATGCTTTATGAAATCCATTATTTAATATTTTCACTTTTCGTACTTGAAATGAATGTATATGCCGTAAATAATATGAACCACTCCAAAACCAAAACCCCAGACTAACAATCCATTTTCAACAAAATACGCACTTATCAGACCCAAAATAATCTGAATAAAACCTAAATATTTTATTTCTTCATACGTGAACTTGCTTGCGTTGTAAAGTGCCAGGCCATAGAATATTAATGATAGCGGCGCAATAAATGCAATCATTCCTTTAGAGATCAAAATTAAAATCAACACTCCGCCTGTAATCAAGGGAACTGCCATATTCATCAGCAGCCTTCTGGAAGTAACGCTCCATAACTTCTCTCCCCTTTTTTGCGCTTTCTGGCTCGAAAGAAAAATAGCCGTACCCAGTGCCAGGATCAAAACTACCAGAGCTAGCAAAATGATGTTCAGTAATGCCCCGGAAAGATATTCTGTATTTCGATTCGCTTGGACGGCTTCATCCGGGTTAAAATGAAAAATATACAAAGCAATAAATACGCCCGCTAAAGCATAAATTCCGGCCATTACGCCAGACCAGCCTGAGAGCATCAGAAACTTGGAAGAACGCTCCATCATGCTGCGTATCTCGGCAATATCCCGGATATAATCCTTTTCTTCTTTCATTTAAAAGTACTTTTTATTTCAAAGTTAAAATTAAAATAGAATAATGCAAGCCTCATTTTTTTAAGCTACGTGCAACGACAATTCTTAAAAATGCAAACCAGCAGAATTTTACAGCAAAGCCCGAAAAATAAAAAAATTGATAAACATCACATTTCTTTCTGACCTCCCTCACGCATCCGCAACCGCCTCTGCGTTAGTTTTGGAGAAATGCTATTTATCATGAGTTTCGTTTTAAATTCTCAGCAATACATTTCCAATCACCGCTTTTTAAGTTGCAGAGAATATAATTTTCTGTGAGCGATTTATGGGATTAAATCGGCAATGTAAAATGTTAGGACAGCACAGAAATGCATGGAAAGAATCGGCGAACCGAATAAATGGCAGCAGAAATATAATCGATTTAACCCATTTTAGTCATAACCTAAATCATGTTGAATAAACAGCAACTTCAGGAAAAATACTGCGTACCAGCGCCACGCTATACTAGTTACCCAACTGTTCCTTATTGGAATCCAGAACCGCCAAACCTCCAGGATTGGACCGAACAGGTTCGAAGATCTTTCATTCAGAGCAACAGCAGCCAGGGCATTAGTCTCTACATCCACCTGCCCTTCTGCGAAAGTTTATGCACCTATTGCGGCTGTAATACACGAATCACTAAAAATCATCAGGTTGAGATCCCTTACATTGACACAGTTTTGAAAGAATGGGATCTTTATTGCGCTATCCTTCCGGATAAGCCAATTATCAGAGAAATACATCTAGGCGGAGGAACGCCAACGTTTTTCAGTCCAGAACATCTGAAGATGCTGATCAGCAGCATTCTGAAAAAATCAAAAGTACACGCCGAAGCTGAATTTAGTTTTGAAGCGCACCCGGATAATACCAGCGAAGAACACCTTGTAACACTTTTCGAACTTGGCTTTCGCCGGATTAGTTTGGGCATCCAGGATTTCGATCCCAAAGTTCAGCTTATCATTAACCGGATTCAAAGCTTTGAGCAGGTAGAATCTATAACTTCAAAAGCCCGGCAGATTGGTTATACTTCCATAAATTACGACCTGATTTATGGATTACCACTACAAAACATCGATGGATTGCGGGATACAATTGAGAAAGTTTGTCAATTGAAACCCGATCGGATTGCTTTTTACAGCTATGCGCATGTGCCTTGGGTAAAACCCGGCCAGCGTAAATTTACCGAAGAGCATTTGCCCTCAGCAACGCTTAAACAGGAATTATATGAACTGGGACGGCAGTTACTTGCATCTGATGGTTATCTTGAAATTGGAATGGACCATTTCGCCCTGGCTACAGATAGTTTGTGCCTGGCCGGTAAAACCGGAAAGCTTCACAGAAATTTTATGGGATATACGCACCAGTCCACCCAGCTCATGATCTCACTCGGCGTTTCTTCCATTAGTGATACATGGTACAGCTTCGCCCAAAATGTGAAGAAAGTTGAAGATTATACCAGATTAGTGAACAGCGGCGAATTCCCAATTTTTAAAGGCCATGTACTCAGTGATGATGACCTGATCATCAGGAAGCATATTCTAAACCTGATGTGCCTTGGAAACACCACATGGGATGACAGCAATTTAAAAAGCGAAGCATTTTTGAAAGCCCTGGAGCGATTGCAGGAATTGGAAGATGATCAATTGGCTATCAGATCCGGGCAGACTCTTACAGTAACCCAGGATGGAAAGCGTTACCTCCGCAATATCTGTATGGCTTTTGATGCCCGGCTTTACCAAAACAAACCCGAAACCGCCTTATTTAGTATGGCCGATTAATTTTAAAATTCCAACCCTATTAAAAAGATATGAAACCAGTAACAGATATTATAACTCTGTATGATATAAAACTTTTGGTCGACACGTTTTACACGAAAGTACAGCATGACACATTGTTGGCGCCAATTTTCAATAATCGAATTAAAGATAATTGGGACGAGCACCTGGAGAAAATGTACCGCTTCTGGCAAACTGTTTTACTAGATGAGCACACCTATTTCGGAAGCCCATTCCACCCTCATGCCAGCATGCACTTAGAACAATCACATTTCAGCATCTGGATAAAGCTGTTTACAGAAACCGTAGACGAATTATTTACGGGGCATAAAGCGGTAGAAGCGAAATGGCGGGCCGAAAAAATGGCAGAAATGTTCCAGATAAAATTAGAACATCTGAGAAAAAGCTCTGCTACTAATATTTTTTAAAGAGGGTTTTATTTGCAGACTGCCGGAGCATTCACTTCAATAAATGGTGACAGGTACATAATATTTAAGCCGGCACCGCGAAGCAGGAACCATATACTCATGGCTAATGTTAGAAAAGGGAGAACCCGCGAAAATTTGCGGATAGAAAATCTGCGGAGATACATTCCGGCAACTGAAGCAATAAGCATTAAAGGACTCGTTCCCAGACCGAAATACATCATAAATCTGGCACCGCTCCAAACTGATTCTGAATTTACGGCGCCTGCTAAAGCAAGGTAAACCATCCCGCAGGGAAGAATTCCATTCAGCATTCCGGCAAAAAGCCCGCCGTAAGGCTTCATTAGCAATTTCCCCATCCATATAGATATCGGATTGATGAGTTTCATTTGCCAACGCTGAACCGCACCGTTTTTTTGTCCTGCAAAGTGAGAGATAGCAAGAAAAAATAAGATGATTCCCGTTAAAATACTGATTCCTTGCTGCCAGCCCAGGAAATTAAAACTCTGCCCCAGTAATCCAAAAATCAGACCTAACAACGAGTACGTTATGATGCGGCCCGCTTGATAGGCGGTCCTGTGAAGCAGAGACAACCAGGCAGGACCGTTGGCCATTGGCAACGCCATAAGCAAAGGACCGCACATGGCAACACAATGCAAACTCCCAAACAGACCGGTAAAAAAAGCAAGTGCATCTACATTCATGGCATATTAATTTCTTGATCTACCAGGTATAACTTTCCTCCTGCGGAAAATTCAAGGCGTAATAACCACGGTCCGGGTTTCAGGTCAGCGGCTGTTATGATGAGTGTTAAATCCTCTGGGGTTTTTCCTTTGTAAATCCGATCTAATGAAGAGTCCGAAGGCCGTTTGCAGGTTAAAGTATACTGTGCCGGCGATTTAAACAGAATCCGAAGTTCTCCGGAAAGGATGCTGATTTCAGGGACCACGCCATTCTTTACGGCCAGATCTTTCTTGTTATAAACTTTATTGTATTCAAGTCCCTGCTCGTAATAATCCTTTTCAAGCAGGTCATCATCTCCGCTGCTAATAATCATTTTGGTTCCCATGGCCAGTATAAAGGCCATAAACAAACCCATTCCAATTAATATTTTGGTGCCCCAGTTCATAATTTACAGGTCTAATGGTGCAATAAATGTGGTTTTCACGTTTTCAATCACTTTCCCGTTGGAAGATATTTCCAATCGGATATCTGATTTAAATTTTTCAATCGTTTTTAACGGCCTGATGATAAAAAATGTAAGTCTGCTGCTTCCGTATTTTTCTACCCGGTTTACTTTCTGGATAAACTGAATGCGGGCCGATGGATTTGCCGCCTTAATCTCAAACTTGATGCTGTGATTCGTTTTATTAGTGATCTCAGCATTATACAGGTTGCTAACGGTTCCGTCATCCCGAAGTTGATAAAGCGTACCACCCGCCCGGAGCAGGGTTGTTTCTACATCTGTACGCCGAAGCAGTAAAATACTAAGAATGCCTATCATCACCACCAGCACCGCTGTATACCCATAAATGCGTTTGCTTAACCGGAAAGGTTTGCCTGTAGCCATCTCTTCTTCCGACTTAAAGCCAATTAAACGTAGCGGTCGGTTCAGCTTATCCATTACCATGTCGCAGGCATCTATACAAGCCGTGCAGTTGATGCATTCGAGCTGTGTTCCCTCACGGATATCAATCCCGGTAGGACAAACCTGCACACATAAATTACAGTCCACACAATCACCATGCAGATTTTCTTCCCCTTTGCGCAACTGTCCGCGTGGCTCGCCCCGTTGGTAATCATAGCCTACAATCAGGCTTTTTTTATCCAGCAAAACGTTTTGCAATCTTCCGTAAGGGCAAATTAGCGTACACACGTTTTCACGGAGATATGCAAAAACTCCGTAAAAAGTCAAGGTGAATATAGATATTGAGATAAACCCGGAAATATGCTGCCCAACCGGTTCGCTAATAATGGCGATCAACGCCTCCGAGCCAATAATATAGGCCAGAAAAATATTAGCGATAAGGAAAGAGATAAACAGGAAAATAAGATGCTTGGAGCCTTTTTTAAGGTACCAGGAAAAATTGCGGGCCGATGAATCCAGTTTGCGCTGCCGGGCCGCATCGCCTTCTATCCAATATTCAATTCTACGGAATACCATTTCCATGAAAATGGTTTGCGGACAGGCCCAGCCGCACCATACCCGGCCAAATACTGCTGTAAAAAGGACAATAAAAACCAGGAAAATAAGTGTAGCGACTACGAACAGGTAAAAATCCTGCGGCCCGAAAACCAGTCCAAAAAACACAAACCTTCCTTCCAGAACGTTCAGGAGAACGAGCTGCTCACCATTGATCTTCAAAAACGGACCGCTAAATAACAGTATCAGCAGGAACGTTCCAAACCAGCTGCGATAGTGATATAACTTACCCTTTATTAGTTTAGGATAGATCCACGATCTCCCCTTTTGCGCATCCGCTTTCAACTTTCCACTTCCAATTCCTGCTACTTCAGCCATCTGATTTCAATTATTAGTTAGCCTTCCTTTTCGCCTTGCGGTGCTTTAGGGTTTGCCGGCGCTGATCCCTTTAATGAAAGAATGTAATTAGTGACTTCCGAAATCTGTTTTGGACTCAGCGTCTTCTCCCAGGAGATCATTCCCTTTTCAGGGACACCATATTTAATGGTTTTAAATACATCGCCCACTTTGCCACCGTGCAGCCAGTACTCATCGGTGAGGTTTGGCCCAACAATTCCTTGCCCTTTATCTCCGTGGCATGCCACGCAACTGCTACTGAAAATGGCTTGTCCGGCCGAAAGAACAGCAGTTTCCTTGCTTTCTTTCACGCTGTTTTCATCGATGTTATTTGCTGATTTGGCAAGATAAGCTGTCTGCTCAATTTTAGCCTGTTTCATCTCTACGGCGTATTCCTGCTCCTGCAACATACCCCAGCCTGTAACGTGGTAGGCAATGAAATAAAGAATCCCGATTACAATAGTTCCGTAAAACATAACATTAAACCAGGTTGGAACCGGGTTATCAAGCTCGCCTATTCCGTCAAATTTGTGATCCATAAGCAGGCCCATTTCCTCTTCTATAGGTTTTAAACCTAATAGTTTGTTAACAACGCCCGGCTTAGCCTTTTGCTGCGAATGCCATTCATCCCACTCGAGGAATCTACCCGGAGTTTCGGGCAAGAGTTTTGCCGGCGAGCTTAGCTCGGCCGAAAGAACCTTAAATGCTTTAAGAAGGGTAAAGGAAAAAAGCAGCAAAATAATAGCTGTTAAAATTAACACAGCTATAAACATTTCCATATAGAAATTTCCCGAATTGCTTGCCGGGGCAGCGGTTTCCTGTGCAAATGCTGCGGCGGGCAGCATCAACATTATAAATATTCTGATTGCTTTCATACCTGCGGTTCGTCTTCAATTAATGGAAGTTCACTCATATAAGAAATATGCTTTTTGTTCATGCGGATCAGCAACAGCGACACCCCGATGAAAAACACAAAGAACATTAGCAGGGAAAGGATCAGGTAAATATCCAGACCCGAGGTATTTTCAATAAATTGTTTAAACATGATATTTAATTTTTTGTCGCCCGGGGGACAGTTCCCCCAAGGCTTATTTAATTTTTTATTGCTTGCAGTTTGTTTACTTTAATATCTACACCAAGGCGTTGCAGATAGGCTATAATGGCCACAATTTCGCGGTCGCTTTTGATCTTTATATTGTCTTTAGACAGATTTTGTGCAATCGCTTCGGCCTGCGTTTTTAAATGTTGATTAGCCGCTTTACGATAATCAGAATCATAAGGAACACCCAGTTGCTGCATAGCTTTTATTTTAGAATCGGTGCTTGTGGTATCCAGTTGCTGCTCAATCAGCCAGGGATAAGGTGGCATAATACTCCCCGGCGACATAGTGGTTGGATCCATCAGGTGATTAAAATGCCAGGCATTGGAATATTTTCCGCCTTCGCGATGCAGGTCCGGCCCGGTTCGCTTGGATCCCCATAAAAACGGATGATCATAGACAAATTCTCCCGCTTTACTGTATTCGCCGTAGCGCTCGGTTTCTGAACGGAATGGACGCACGGTTTGTGAATGACAGCCTACGCAACCTTCCCGGATGTAAATATCGCGGCCCTGTAATTCAAGGGGCGTGTAAGGTTTTACACTGCTGATGGTTGGAATGTTAGAAGAAACCAGAAACGTTGGCATCATTTCTACCATACCACCAATCAGAATTGCTATTAAAGCCAGCACCATAAACTGAACCGGCCTACGTTCCAGAGCTCTGTGCACTGTATTTTCGGATGCGTGTGGAGTAAATTGCGGAGTCAAAGCAAGTGCTTCAGCAGGTTCATTAGCCAGAAGCTTACCGCTCTGCATGGTTTTAACCAGATTGTAGGTCATCACAATTACACCGGTTAAGTATAAGGTTCCGCCTATAGAACGCAGCACGTGCATCGGAATAATTTGCAGTGTAGTGGCCAAAAAACTTGGATACTTCAGCATGCCTTCGGCGGAAAATTCTTTCAGCATTAATCCCTGCGTAAATCCTGCCCAGTACATCGGGATGGCGTAAAACAAGATACCCAGTGTACCGATCCAGAAATGGAACGACGCTAATTTTTTTGAATATAATTCGGTCTGATAAATTCGCGGAAGCAACCAGTACAAAATAGCGAAGGTTAAAAATCCATTCCAGCCCAGTGCTCCAACGTGCACGTGTGCAACTATCCAGTCTGTGAAGTGCGCAATGCCATTAATTTGTTTAAAAGAAAGCATCGGTCCTTCAAATGTGGCCATTCCATATGCTGTAAGACCCACCACCATAAATTTCAGAATTGGGTTATCACGAACCTTGTCCCAGGCGCCTCGTAATGTCAGCAGGCCATTGATCATTCCTCCCCAGCTTGGTGCGATCAGCATGATAGAAAATACCACACCTAAAGATTGCGCCCATCCCGGTAGGGAAGTATAAAGTAAGTGATGCGGGCCGGCCCAGATATAGATAAAAATCAGTGACCAAAAATGAAGGATACTTAATTTGTATGAATAAACCGGTCGGTTGGCCATTTTAGGCAGAAAATAGTACATCATGCCCAAATACGGAGTAGTTAGAAAGAACGCTACGGCATTGTGTCCGTACCACCACTGCACCAACGCATCCTGAACTCCGGCGTACACGTAATAACTTTTAAAAGCTGAAACCGGCAGCTGCACTGAGTTTACAATATGCAAAACGGCCACGGTAACAAAAGTGGCAATGTAGAACCAGATGGCTACGTACATATGTCGTTCGCGGCGCTTAATAATTGTACCGAACATATTGACGCCAAATACCACCCAAATAATGGTGATGGCAATATCAATAGGCCACTCCAGCTCGGCATATTCATGTGAGGTGGTGAGCCCAAGCGGAAGTGTAATAACAGCAGCAACAATAATTAACTGCCAGCCCCAGAAGTGAATCTTGCTCAATACATCACTGTACATTCTGGCTTTTAAAAGGCGCTGAAGGGAATAATAAACTCCCATAAAAATGGCGTTGCCCACAAATGCAAAAATTACCGCATTGGTATGCAATGGTCTAATGCGACCAAAGGTGGTGTACTGCGAACCCATGTTCATTGCGGGTTTGAATAATTGCAAGGCGGCGATCAGGCCCACGGTCATTCCAATAATGCCCCAAACAATGGTGGCGATTGCGAAGTTGCGTACCGTTTTGTTGTCGTAAGTAAATTTCTCAAGCATGTATAAAAGGGATAGAAATATAATGGGTGTAAAAGTATCTTCAAGCCTATTTACCCGACGTGATATTGATTTGAAGAAAAATTGATCTTTATCACTTTTTAAAAAAAAGTTTATACATCGTCTTCCGTAGGTTTATCGTCTTCAAACAGCATGCGAATTGCGGGGGTGTGCATATCATCGTGCTGGCCGTTCTTTACAGACCAGATAAAAGCGGCCAGAAAAACCAGGGCCATTAGAATGCTGCAGCCGATAAGGAAATATATAATGTTCATTTCAGTTTGTTTTTACGAGCGAAATAGTGTGTACAAATACTTGTAAAGCTGATAATGGTTATGGTACTTACGGGCATCAATACCGCAGCCGTTAAAGGCGAAAGCGTTCCCTGAACGGCGAAATAAACACCTATGAGGTTGTAGGATGCCGCGATAGCAAAACTCATCCGAATGGTTTGAATGGCATCTTTAGACTGAGAGATAAACTGGGGGAGTTTCCGCAGAGAGGTGCCGTCCAGAATAGCATCGCTGCCAGGAGTAAAATTGTTGATATTATCTGTTACGGCTACGCCCAGATCACTCTTTTTCAGCGCACCGGCATCATTCAGCCCGTCGCCAAGCATCATTACTTTATTTCCGGATTGCTGCAGGGTAGTGATATAATCCAGTTTATTTTGCGGACTTTGGTTAAAACTGATTGTTGTATCTGCGGGAAAAAGCTCGGACAGAATAGCGCTATCTCCGGCATTATCGCCAGAAATCACATGAAAATTAAATCCCGATCGCAATGCCGCCAGCATTTGCCGGAGGCCATTACGCCATTGTTGTTTAACCCTGAAATAGCCTAAATACTGTCCGTCGATTTCCAGATGTACACTCGACGCAAGAGTATTTCCCGCTAAAGAATTACCAATAAATTCGGAACTGCCCAGCTTTAATGTATGACCTTCAACCGTGCCGGCAATTCCTTGTCCTACGATTTCCCGGTAGGATGCAACAGAAAGTTTCTTTGTTACCGCAAGCCTCTTTCGGATTTCGCGGCTATGAGGGTGCGTTGAATTTGCCGTAAGGGAAGCCAGCAAAATTTGTTGCTGTTTAGTCAAATTGCCAAAAAACTCAAAATCGCTTGCATCAGCCGACGATATGGTTCCTGTTTTATCAAAAACGAGGGTATCTATTCTGGCAAGCTGCTCTACTACGTCGGTATTTTTGAGATAAAAGCGGTTCCTGTCGAAAATTGCAAGCACCGCCGATAAAGTAAATGGCGTACTCAAAGCCAAAACACAGGGACAGGCAACAATTAAAACTGCGGTAAACGCCGACCATGCTCTGGCCCCGTCGTCAAACCACATCCAGTAAAATGCCGAACCAAAGGCCAGTACAAATACTACCGCACTAAAATAGCGGGCAATGCGATCATTAAAATTTTGAATTTTGTTATCCGGGATATTAAAAGTTTCATTATTCCATAATCTGGTTAGATAACTTTGAGAGACGGGTTTTACCACTTCCAGCTCGATCATTGTTCCGATTTGTCTTCCGCCCGCATAAATGATCTCACCCATCACCTTTTTAACCGGAACTGATTCGCCTGTTACGAAACTAAAGTCCACATAGCCTTCGTTTTTCATCAAAATACTATCGGCAGGAATTATTTCATTATTCCTGATCAGGATCCGGTCGCCCACCACCAATTCATTAATCGGGAGAGCCTTCTCTCCCTCTTCTCTAATTACGGTAACCGCTACCGGGAAATAGCTTCGGTAATCGCGTTCAAAAGATAAATGGTAATAAGTTCGTTGCTTAACCCACTGCCCCAGCAGCAATAAAAAAACCAGTCCGCTGAGCGTGTCTGTAAAACCCGGTCCTTTTTGTAAAATAACTTCAAAAGCGGTTCTGAGAAAAAGAACTGCTATAATTAGCGCCAGCGGAGCATCCAGATTAATTAATTTGTTTTTTAATCCGGCCCAGGCCGAAAAAAAATAATCGCGGCCGCAATAAAACGTAACCGGAATGGCAAACGCAAGATTCAGCCAGCCGAAAAGATGCTTGTATTGCTGTTCTAATGAAGAAATTCCAAAATATTCGGGGAAACTAAACAACATTACATTGCCCATGCAAAATCCTGCAACGGCAATTTTCAAAATCAGGTTTCGGTTAACCGAATTTTTCTTTTCTTTCACTACGTCCTGTGAACTGATCAGCGGCTCGTAATTGATCGAAGCCAGCAATTCCACCAGTTGCCGCAATGAAAGCTCCGTATGCCTGAAACTAATGGTCACTTCCTTTTTTAGAAAATCAATACGCGAACTGATAACGGCTTTATTGAGTTTATGAAGATGTTCCAACAGCCAGATGCAAGAACTGCAGTGAATAGCAGGAATATATACGGTCATCACCGTTAAATCCTTATCCATAAAATCGACCAGTTTTTGAATAATAGAGGGCTCGTCGAGATAATCAAAATGTGTGTGTTGATCTGGCGTGCTTTGCCCGGGAGCATTATTAAATTGATAATAGCTGCATAGATTATTGGAATTTAAGATCTGATAAACGCTCTGACAGCCTGCGCAGCAGAATTGCTTATCGTCGATCTTCCATTCGGTTTCGGCACAGGAAGTTCCGCAATGATAGCAAGTGGCAAAAGTTAAGGTATTTACAGGCATCGTCGGATTCTTTGCTGCAAATATGCCCGCAAAGCCCGGCCGGTAGAATGACTCCCATTATCTTAATAAATGACAAAGATCACAATCTTACCGGCCAGGATAATTTTCCGCCAAATCAGTTCGGCAATTGGATTGATTCAAGTCTGAATGTTGCGGCGTTTAATTCGTTTAGCATTTTTGTGCGCTTTGCCTGATCCGGAAAACTCATGACCGGCAATATTTGCTCGTAATATTCTATTCCATTCTGTAGCTGCTTCTTAAAACTTTCAGAATATTTTAGCTTGCGGGCATCCATGGCATTTTTATGGTTGTCCAGATATTTTTGCAGATAATCAATATACAGATCCAACTCATTTATAAACATGTGCGATCGCTCCGATTGAGGAAGCAGGTCCAGCTTGTTGTAGATGTGTTTCACCATTTCATCAAGTGTATA
>JBDTLL010000053.1:0-11745 GCA_039934815.1 Daejeonella sp.
GCAAATGAAATCATTCGGGAACATGTTAAAGAATACAATTACCCGGTTTGCTTTAATTTTCCTGCCGGACACATTGATGATAACCAGACATTAATTTTAGGGAAAACAGTAAATTTAGAGGTAGAAACGGATCAGGTACACTTAACTTATATTGATTAATGGCCATTTTAGCAAGCTTAGGAAAATATCGAAATACAGGTTTACTTATTATCAGGGTTGGCTTAGGTATTATGTTTATGTACCACGGATATCCAAAATTATTGGGTGGGCCCGATAAATGGGCAGCTGTAGGTAGCTCAATGAAATATGTTGGAATTGATTTTTTACCTGCCTTATGGGGATTTCTGGCGGCTGCTACAGAAACTTTTGGCGGCTTTCTCCTTCTGTTGGGACTTGCTTTCCGGCCGGTAACATTACTTTTAACTTTTACTATGTTAATTGCTTCGATTATGCATATAAAATCCGGCGACGGATTGGGCGGCGCTTCACATGCTATTGAAGCAGCCATCGTTTTTCTGGGACTAACCTTTATCGGCCCCGGAAAATACAGCGTTGACAAAAAATGATCATGCGTAACTGCACTCTCATATTATTTTTCGTTTTCCTTTGTGGGAATTTGCAGTCTCAACCTATCCTGACTGATGCCGCAGATTTTAAAGCCGCAATTAGAATTCAGGTTAACCAAAGTTATAGTTTTAAAGAAGGTCCAAACGGCTACGGGAAGCTCAAAGAATTTACAATCAATCCAAAACGCTCTTCTTATATTTTCAAGGAAGAAAGAAACACAGCCTGGTTTGTTTTGGATATCCCTTATCAGGGAACTTTAACGTTTGATATAACGCCTCACGATTTAAACAATGATTACGACTGGATGCTTTTTAAAGCATCCGCGGATTTTGAAAAACTTATAAGAGAAGAACAGGCCAATCCCGTTAGGAGCAATAATGCCCGTAATAATAAAACCTCGCTAAGCCGAACGGGTTTAAATGAATCATCAAACCTGGCCTTTGTAAAGCCCGGACCAGGTAATAATTATTCAGTTCCATTGGAGGTTCAGAAAGGCAATAAATTCTATCTGCTGATTGATAATATTTACGGTGGAAAAGGATTTGACCTGCAAATTAAATTAAAAAGAGAGTTTACAGAACGATTCGTTCAATTGCAGGGCCGTGTGCAAGATAAATCATCTTTAACAGGATTGACTGCTGAAGTTGTTGTAGAAGATGATTCTACCGGAGCGTTCATCGCCAAAGTTAAATCTGACGCAAATGGTGGTTATGCAATGAAGGTGCCTTCAAACCGGCCGCTAAACGCTACAGCGACGGCTAATAATTTAAAATACTTGTTTTTATCACAAGATGTAATTGCATTAACCGATAAAAAACTGGATTTCGACCTCGACACAATAACATATGGTAAGAAACTGGTATTGTTTAATATTCATTTCTTCCCTAATCAGGATAAAATATTGCCTTCTTCCAATCCAGAGCTGGAGCGATTGATTTCATTCTTAAAATTGAATCCGAAATGGACCATAAAGGTTATTGGTCACACCAATAATAATGTGTTTGCATCAGCAAAATATCTTCAAAAATTATCGTTCGACAGAGCTGTTGCTGTGAAGAAATATCTTTCAATGAACGATATCGCTTCCAAAAGAATTTCTTGTGCAGGATTAGGCGGCAAAGAGCCAATAGTTGACAGCAATGACCCCGTGGAAGCTCTGAAGAATTTAAGAGTGGAAGTGGTTCTGGTTAATAATTAATAAATCCGGTTACAGCACCAAACACTTTCTGAAGCATATTTTAATTAGTCGGCTTGTATTGATGAAATTTACACACGTATTTAACCTACATCCCACACAGTGGTTAAATTTTAATTGAGGATTTAATCAATGAACAATTTTGCAAAATACCGGTAAGCAAAAAAGGGTTGCCAAATATTTGGCAACCCTTTATGTATAATTTAGGTTGGATTATTTATCCCACCACATTCTAGTTGTTAAATTATCTGGTCCTTGAAGAGCAACAGCTGCAGTATATGCTTCACCATTAATTGCTTTCTCACTTACAGGATAACCTTGTCTACGTGGGATAGTTGACTGAGCACCAGATTCAGCTGGAGTTAATACAGGGAATCCTGTTCTTCTCCAATCTGCCCAAGACTCATAACCATTAAGGTATAAACTAACCCATTTTTGAGTCATGATCTGCTCATAAGCATTTGTTGCATTGTAAGTTATACCAGGTTGAGCTAAATAGTTTGCAAAAGCAGTCGGAGTATAAACACCATTCTGCTCAAACGATGCCATAATTGCATCCTGATAGTAAGTTTGCTCTGAGCCGGCAACGTAACCTACGTGAACTCCTTCTGCTAAAGAGAATAACACCTGAGCATAAGAGAAGATAGTTGCCGGAGAACCAGCGCCACGGAAAGCATCACCAATACGGCTATAAGCACCCGGAATGTTTTTCGCTGCATCAGAACCATAAGGCAAACCTTTTACTGTACCACCTAAAACTTCTCCGTAAACTGGTAAACGCGGATCATTTTTAGGAGCCATATAGTCAACTAAAGTATTGCTAATCGCGTAGTCATTACGTAAATCAACTGTGTAATTAACATACAGTGGGTTGTAGTTATTAGGGTCGCCACCTAAATAATTATAAGTTACATTCTCAGAATTGTCAGAAATTACTCCTCTGGCAACTGCTTCAGAAAACTCAGTTTTACCTTTCGCATAATCATTTTTAATTAAACGAAGAGCCATCATCATACTGGCTGTGTTAGCAAATTTCTTCCATTGAGCCATATCACCGTTCAATAGAATATCACCGACAACACCTTTTTCACTAACATTGATTTGAGCTTCTGCCTCTTTCATCTCTTTAAAAAGATCGTAGTAAATATCTTTTTGTGGAGTGTAAGACGGGCTAAAGTTACCATCACCTTTTAATGCATCAGTGTAAGGGATATCACCGTATCTGTCTGTTAAAAACCAGAAGTAGTAAGCCTTCATAATTCTGGCAACAGCTATCTGATTGTTTTTGGAACCGTTAATAGACGGATCAGCAACTGCCTGATCTTCGTTATTATAATCTATAATCTTTTGAAGATTATAAAGTGGTCCGGTGTAATAAAAATCCCAGTTAAAGTTACGTGTAGCGTATAGTGACGCACCTGGATAAGGTCCTTCAGAAGCATGCTGAACGTAAAAAAGAGCGCTAGTTATTCCAAACGCAGTTCCCGGTAATGATTGCAGGGAATTGGTTAGAAGGGCTTTTGTTGGAACCGAACTCACTGTAGTTGGGTCCACATTCGTATCCCCAAAGTCTCCCGGCTTGCAAGCTGCAAACAGAAGTAGGGATGCTAAAATTAAACTATATATTTTTTTCATCTTATTCTTAGAATTTATTAGAACGACATTTTTAAATTTAAACCAAGCTGTCTGGTTGAGCTTAACTGTCCACCTTCTGTCCAGAAGTTTTCTAACTCTGATGGATCAATTCCCCATTTCTTAGATGGAGCTGCAATTAACCAGGCATTACCAACTATAAATCCAAGATTTGCAGTTTTAACAGGAGTATTACCTAAAAGACTTTTAGGAATTGTGTAGCCTAATCTAACTTCACGTAATTTTAAGTAAGAACCATCTAATACGAAGTTTCTAGAATCACGTTGTAAGTTTGTGTAGAAATAACGTCTTGCCGGAACATACACTGTTAACGGAGCACCCGCAGCTGTTACACCGTCCATTCTCACACCACCACCAGCAGCCGGGAAATCTCTGATATCATTACCTAAATCATTTACACCGGTAGTGTATTTAGATAAACCAGTACCCATGTTGAAGTATTTAGTTTGAGAGAAGAATCTACCACCTTTTTGGAAATCAATAGAGAAAGATAAATCAACTCCTTTGTAACGCAAAGTATTGTACATACCACCAGTCATATCAGGAAGTACGGAACCAATCTCATTATTCAACGTATAATCTACAGTTCCGTTTGAAGAAGCAAATACAGTTCTGCCTTCAGCATCTGTTTTCCAGTTTCTTCCTACTAACATACCCCATTTCTCACCAACACGATTCTCAATACGAGTATCACTTCTGGTAGTACCGTATAGGTAAGTTGTAAGACCATCAGCTAATTCCTTAACAATTGAAGTAGAGTGCGCAAGGTTCAATGTTACATCCCATGAAAAATTAGGACGTGCAATTGGAGAACCATTTAAACTTAACTCGTAACCTTTTCTTTGGATGTTACCCGCGTTGATCTGAGAACTAGTGAAACCTGAAGCAGGTGCCACATCTAAGCTTAAAATCTGGTTGATATTATCATCATGGTAATAAGTAAAATCAAGACCAATTTTATTGAAAAATCTTAATTCAGTACCTAACTCATAAGATTTAGTTAAAGCTGGTTTAACTAAACCTGTTCTGAATTGGTTTCCAACAGCAGCTGATGGATTACCATCAAAAATACTTCCGTTGTTAACAGCAATATTTACCTGGTTGAAATTTAAGTCAGATCCAACCTGAGCATATGAAGCACGTAATTTACCGAAAGTTAAAATGTTTTTCAGATTACTTGCGCCCATCAATTCTGAGAATACAAAACTTGTAGAAACAGACGGGTATAAATAAGAATTATCTGTTACTGGTAATGCTGAAGACCAATCGTTACGAATAGTAGCATCTAAGTATAAGAAACCTTTGTAACCCAATGTAGCTTTTCCATAAACGCTTCTAACTTTTTTAGCAGAGTAGTTTTCAGTTACAGTCGGTCTTGAAACAGAACCAGCAATTGCGAAGTAGTTAGGGAAAGTTAAACCACCTGCAGTAGCATTATACAATTGATTTAATCTGTTGTTTCTGATGTTACCACCAACAAAACCATTTAATGAAATATCATTAAATACCTTTTTAAAGTTTAAAGCAGCCTCATAGTTTGTTTCAGTGTTGTCAAACTGTTGAGTTGAATAAAAATCTTGCTGTAAACCACCAGTTGGAATACGGAAATCACCTTCTCCATTATTTTTGTTGATTCTAGCGTAAGAAGTAACATTGAATATGTCGTTCAATTTGAAATTGAAACCTAAGTTACCTACTAAACGGTTTCTTTTGTCAATTCCGTAATTCTCGTTAGCAACGAAGAATGGGCTATCCCAATATTGAGGAGTTGTAATGGCACCTAAATCTCCGGTAGCGTTCGGATCACCGATGTTCCAGGATTGAAGACTTCCATCTGGATTTCTATAATCTCTTAATTTATCCATATTCAATTGACGTTGCCACCACTGATTAAAGTTTTGTGTAACGTTCAATCCGTCATTACGGTAACCTTCGTTTGGCTGGCCTTTAGTTCTGTTATTAGTATAATTCAAATCAGTCATTACTGTGAATCTTTTGCTAATATCATAAGAACCGCTTAAACCAATTTGGTTCTGGTTACGATCTCCTGTAGGCAATGTTAAAGTTCTGTTCTGGTTTGCATATGTAATTCTGTAAGTAAATGCATCACCACCACCACTAACAGCAATACTGTTATTTAAGTTAGTACCAGTACGAAAGAAATCTTTGATATTGTTCGGTTGAGATGTTAAAGCTTCTGTCTGACCGAAACCTGCGCCATCAAACCAAGAATAGTATGGACGATATTGCTGACCATTAATTTTTGGTCCCCAACTTTCATCAGCACCATATTCTAAAATTCTTTGACCGTTGAACGCACTCCAGCTAGCCGGGTGAATTGAAGGATCATAATTGAAGATGTAGAAACCTTCATCATCAAGATAACCTGCACCTAAAGTGTTTTTACTACCGTAAGCAGAAGTATAACCACCTGCATACTCGTTTTGATAACTTGGCAATAAACTTACATTTTCGAATGTTGTTCCTAAGTTTAACTCAACAGTAGGAGAACCAGATCTTGAGCCCTTTTTAGTTGTAATAAGAACAACACCATTTGATGCTCTGTTACCATAAAGTGCTGTTGCAGCTGCTCCTTTTAGTACAGAAATGTTTTCAACGTTATCCATAATAACGTTAGACTGATCTGTCGGAGTTCCGTCAACAAGAAATAATGGATTACCATCAGAGTTACCGTAACTACCAATTCCGCTACCACCACCAACTGTTGGTGCTAATCCATTGATACCACGAATGATAATGTTTCCATTATCAAAACTTGAACTTGGCGATCCAACTAATTGCACACCGGCAATCTTACCTGCCAATGAAGAACTCACGTCAGTAGATTTTCCAATAGTTAAATCTTTTCCACTTACAGCCTGAACTGAAGAACCTAAAGATCTTTTCTCACGTACTTCACCTAACGCTGTTGTAATTACAACTTCAGAAAGTTGTTTAGCATCTAGAACCATAGAAACATTCATCTGGTTAGACGCCGGAACCGCAACAGTTTGTGTACGGTAACCAATAAAAGAGAATTGTAAAGATGGATTACTTGCATTCACTCTGAATGTGAATTTACCGTCTGTGCCTGTTGAAGTACCTAAATTTGTACCAACTAATTTAACACTAACACCAGGCAAGGGTAAACCATCCTCCTGAGCTGTCACTGTTCCTGTTACAGTCCGCTCCTGAGCTATTGCCTGTGAAGCAATGAATAGCAATAAGAACAAACTTTGTAGAAGTTTTTTCATACTTGATTAATTAAATGTTTAGTTTATGATTATTTAATCTCTAAAAATGTGCATATAAGAATGGAATACAAAATTTAAAAATTTATTTTTTGCTAAAAATATCTTAATTGCTTGATAATCAAGTGTATAAATTTTAACATATTTTAACATTTTCGATACATAGTCCGAATTATCTGTTGTTAATTGGACTTAATTTCAGTTTATTACCAGATTATCTGTTACTTATAGCCTATTAATAACGTAAACATAATACATCCTGCACGTTTAAAATACGATCAGCAAACTATATTGCTTATTAAAAACAAAAAAACCCAGCTAAAATTAGCTGGGTTTTTTTATGTTAAATATTTACTAGTAACCCGGATTTGGTTCCAGACTTGGATTGTTATCCACTTCACTTTGAGGAATAGGTAAAATGGTTTTGTCTCCACCAAAAGCAGCAAGCGGATTATTTGCTCTTAAATTTTGGCGATATCTTAACATATCCATTCTTCTGTGTCCTTCAAAAGCTAATTCTTTTCTTCTTTCAATTAAAATAGCATCAACAAGTGCTTGCTTAGAAGCGAAAACTAATTTAGGAGCTAAACCAGCTCTGCTTCTCAAATTGTTAAGAATAGTTATTGCTTCCGGACTTAAAGCTGTTTGCTGAGCTAATGCTTCTGCAAGATTTAAATACAACTCTGTTGTTCTAATAACTGGCGAATTATCTGCATTATTAACTCCATCAGGAAACTTCTGTGTAAAAAGATGTGTCAATTTATCTGCACCAGTTCCAGACTTCTTCAAATCAAATCTTAAATCTCCTGGTTCTGACTGATATGCCGTAGTTAAATTATCAGAAAACGGACCGTCACCACGTCCACCAGATTCGGTTGATGTGAAATAAGCAGCCCAACCACCAGAACCGGTTCTACCATTATCAACCGCAGAGTTTTGAATGGTAAATACATCTTCCGCTGTATTTTTATCATAGAAACCATAATTTGGAGCTAAAGTATACTGACCTGTTGCCAGGGCAGCTCTTGCAGCAGTTTCAGATGCAGTCCACTCTTCTCTATATAATTTCAATCTGGATAATAAAGCATAAGCAGCACCTTTAGTTGCTCTTCCACGAGTATCAGCGCTTGCAGAGTAACTAGCTGGCAAAGCTGCAGCAGCCTCCTCTAAATCCTTTTGGATCTGTGCATGAACTTCATTTACAGAACTTCTGGACGGGTAAGTGATTTCCCCGGTAAAGTCTTCCAATACTACAGGAACACCTAAATTAGTTCCACCACTCACCTGAAAAGGTTGAGCAAATTGGTTAACCAATTGAAAATACGCAAGTGCACGCATAAATTTAGCCTCGCCGGTAAATTGCGCTTTCTCTTCATCAGATAAACCAGGTACGTTGCCAATCTGAGCAATTACTTTATTAGATCTGGTTACAACCTGATATCCTACCTGCCAAATTCCTGAAACGTTTGCGTTAGTAGAAACAGTGGTAAAATCTCTAATCTCCTGAAGAGTTGGAAAAGAACCTACAAACTCCACATTATCACCCATGTATTCTTCGATCAATTGTGGCAGTGAACCATAAAAGTCTAATGTCTGAGCTGTACTGTAGATACCTAATACGGCACTTCTTGCAGTTGAAGCACTATTAAATATAGTTTCTTCTGTTAAATCCTGCTCAGGCGTTAGATTAAGCTTTTTCTCACATGAAGAAAGAGAAAAAGTTAAACCTGCAGTAATTATTAATATATATTTTATTTTCATTGTATTTCTATTAAAATCCTAAGTTAACACCAAATGTGATTGACTTTGATTGTGGTAAAGCAAAGAAAGATTGACCTAATACTTGATTGCTTGCTCCGTTAGCAGACACTTCAGGATCTGGACCTCTAAAATCCTTATTTTGAATTGTAAGAATATTTTGTCCCAGAGCATAAATTCTTGCTGAACGAATCAACTTAGATTTGCTAAGTAATTGAGTTGGTAAATTGTAACCTAAGGTTAGGGTTTTCAATCTAGCGTAAGATCCATCCTGTAATTGACTAGTTGATAACTGGTTGAAAGTTAAACGAGTTGGACTTGTTAAAGCCGGTGCAAATGAATTGTCTCCAGCTTGTTTCCAGTAATCTAATAAATCTGTACTCTTATTGTAAGAACCAGTTGCAAAGTTTTCTGTAAATCTCAAACCATCAATTAAAACTTTGTTACCATAAGCGAAGTTGAAAAATGCACTTAAATCAAAGTTTTTATATCTGAAATTGTTAGTAAAACCACCAACGAAATCTGGATCAGCATGTCCGACGATTACTCGATCTGCAGCAACAGGTGTAGTAGTTGCAGTGCCATCTTTAGTTAACCATTCAGCATTTCCAGTTTGTGGGTTAATACCTTTGTATCTGATTAAATAAAATGAGTTTCTTGATTCTCCTTCAATTGCACGTTGTGCTGTTGAACCCTGGATAAAATTACGATTCTCTGCATCCCTGTTTTCAGGTAAAGAAAGAACAGTGTTTTTGTTGAAGCCAATATTAAAACTTGTATTCCAGGTAAAATCTGTTGTTTTAACATTCTCTGAACCTAAAGTTACTTCAAAACCTCTGTTTCTCATTTTACCTACGTTCTGAGAAGCTGATGCAAATCCAGTAGTAAGTGGATAAGGAACGTTTGCTAATAAACCGCTAGTTAATTTGTTGTAATAATTTAACTGGACATCAAGTACATTGAATAATCTTGAAGTTAAACCTACATCTAACTGTGCTGTTTCTTCCCAACTTAAGTTAGGATTTGAAACTCTGTTAGGAACTGATGCGGCTGCGTCAGCATATGCTGCTCCAGCAGAGAAAGTTCCTAAGTAGCTATAATAACCAATCGCATCGTTTCCGGCTGTACCATAACTAGCTGTTAACTTTAAGAACTGAGCTAACTTATTATTTTTGTTGAAGAAATCTTCGTTCGAAATTAACCAACCACCTGACAAAGCATAGAATACACCATACTTATTGTTTTGTCCGAAACGGGATGAACCATCTCTTCTAACTGAACCTTCAAATAAATATTTATTTGAATACTCGTAGTTTAAACGAGCAAATTGAGATTCTAAAGCAAATTCATTTGCAGTTTGAGAAGCGGATAAAGGAGTTGAAGCTGAACCTAAGTTTGGAAGATCGTCACTTGCAAAACCTGAACCATCCAACAAGGTGTTTACATTACGTGCTGTCTCAAAAGAATAACCTAATAAGGCTCTGAACGTGTGCTGGTCACCTAATAGATAAGAATAATTCAACGTATTTTGAGTAAGCCATTTGTTATCTCCACTTTGAGATACGTAAGCGTAACCTCCCGGAGTAAACACGTCAACTTCACGGTATCTTTCATCAAATGAAATATTATCAATTCCCCAGTCAGTTTTGAATTTTAACCCTTTAACAACATCAAATTCAGCATAAGCATTACCTGTATTTCTCATTGAAACTAAGTTGTTATAACCTGTTGCTTCTAAACCTAAAACGTTTTGAACGAAACCGGTATTCACAAAATTTCCATCTGCGTCATATGGTAGAACATAAGGAAGTTGTAAATAAGCAGCAGTTAAAGGAGCGTAGGTACTATTTTCTGCACCAATACGATCTGAATTAACTCTTGAAAGGTTGTAATTAACACCGAAGCGAACTTTATCAGTTACATTATGCTGAAAATTGAAACGACCTGATAACTTTTTCAAATCATTACCGATAGTATAACCTGATTCATCAGAGTAAGTTCCACCGATAAAATAAGTAGATTTTTCGCTACCACCAGAAGTGTTTAAATTGTAATTATCCACTTTACCTGTTCTAACAACTGCATCAGCCCAATCAAAACTTGTAGTTGGATAATTTGGAACTGAAAGGTTGTTTGCTGTTAGGTATTCGCTACGAAACTGACGCCATTGGTCACCTGACATATATTTAAGAATGTCAGTAGGTTTTGAAAAACCTGTATAATAATCGAAATTAATAGCACCCTTTGAATTTAGCTTACCCGATTTTGTTTTAATTAAAACCACACCGTTTGCTCCACGAGAACCATAAATAGCTACAGCAGAAGCATCTTTCAATACAGAAAGACTTTCAATATCATTTGCATTGATATTTAGTAATGGATTTAATCCGGTTGATCCACCCTGCGCCTGAGTATAACCTCCTGTATTCAATGGAACACCATCAACTACATATAAGGGCTGTCCACCAGCACTGATTGAAGAACCACCACGAATGGTAATTTGCGCTGCGGAACCCAAAATACCCGAAGAGTTAACCATGTTAACACCTGCCGCCTGTCCTTGCAATACTTGCTGAGGACTTATAACCGGAACGTTTTTGAAAGATTCTGCATTAACCGATGCAATTGATTGAGTACTTAAAGCACGACTTTGTGTGCCGTAACCTACTACCACAACTTCAGAAAGTTGTTTTGCATCAACTAAAAGTGAAACATTAATTGTATTATTTGATCCAATAGCAACTTCCTGAGTAGCATATCCTATATAGGAAAACACTAAAGTTGACTGACCATTCACTGTAATGGAATAATTTCCATTGGCAGCAGTTTGGGTAGCATTTTTACCACCTTTTAGCTTAACAGATACTCCAGGCAACGGCAATCCATCATCAGAACCCGTTACCTTGCCTGTTACTGTCCGTTCCTGAGCCACAGCATGGAATGCTATGAATAACATCAGAAATAAACTTTGTAATAGTTTTTTCATACGTATTTAATTAACTTTTTTATAAATGAATTGGTTAAAAATGTTAAAATTTTACCATAAAAAGAATTTTTAAAATTTTTTTATAGTCAGTGAGAAGTTAAATGGCAAATAAATGATAAATGGAGTGAGATTACAACGCATAAAAAAGTCCCTAACAAGTAGAGACTTTTTTTGATTTTAAGGTATTTATTTTAATAACTACTACTGTTTATTGGAGTTGGATTGTAAAGATCACCGGTAGCTAACTTTGGAGTATTGACGTTCGAGTTTATTTCATTTTGCGAATAAAAGAAACGTTGAGGAATTTGGCTTCCGGTTTTTGGCGGAACTCCCAG
>JBDTLL010000054.1:0-11563 GCA_039934815.1 Daejeonella sp.
TAAGGCCAGCTGTAATCATCAATTAAATAACCGCCGATGGTTGGGCCTAAAGTTGGTCCCATTAAAACGCCCATTCCGTATAATGCACTGGCAAGTCCTTTTTGATTAGGAGGGAATGTTTCGTATAAAATTGTTTGCGAGGTTGCTAATAATGCGCCACCGCCAATTCCCTGGATAAACCGGAAAAATACGAGTTCCCAGATGCTGGTAGAACTTCCGCAGAGAAAAGAAGCAACTGTAAATAGTACTACTGATGCTGCAAAATAATTCCTCCGTCCAAACTGTGCCGAAAGCCATCCCGTCATCGGAACAATAATTACGTTGGCAATTCCATAAGATGCAATTACCCAACTAACTTCACTTAACGTTGCTCCCAAATTACCCATTAACTGAGTGATGGCCACGTTTACAATAGACGTATCTATCAGCTCAAGCAGCGAACATACAATTACGGTAACCGCAATAATCCATTTACGGAAACCTGTTTCAACAGTAGACTCCATTTAGTTTACCGAAACGATTGCTTTTACGTTCATACCTGCACGCAGATTTTCAAGATCCTTATCTTTCTCCAAATAAATTTTAACAGGTACACGCTGCACAACTTTTACAAAGTTTCCGCTTGCATTATCCGGAGGTAAAAGAGAAAATTTAGCGCCCGTTGCCGGCGAAAAAGATTCCACCGTTCCTTTAAATTCTTTGTTCGAGAACGCATCAACCTTAACAGTTACCGGCTGACCGGCCTTAATATTTTCTAATTGCGTTTCTTTAAAATTTGCAGTTACCCAAAGTTTGTTATCACGCACAACAGCAAATAATGCTTGTCCCGGCTGTATTAACTGACCCACCTGAATATTCTTTTTTGCGATGAAACCGCTGCTGCTTGCTTTAATGGTTGCATATGATAATTGCAATCTGGCAAAATCAAGTTCCGTTTGGCGTTGCGTAATTTGTGACTGCGCAACCGCAATATGACTACCGGTTGCGTTGGTTGCAGCCTGAGAAGAATTTTGCTGACGAATAGCAACCTGCAATTGTGCTTCTGCCGCATCTCTTGCCGCTTTTACCGCATCAAATTGTTGCTGGGTAATAGATCCATCTTTAATTAAATTGGCATAACGATTATAATCTTGTTTTGCCTGCCATACTTTTGTTTTCGCAGCATCAATGGTTGCACCGCCTGTAGAAATGTTACTTCTGCTTGAAGTTACATTGGCTCTAACAACCTGAAGGTTTGCTTTGGCATTTTCTAAAGCCGCCTCTGCCTGCGCAACTTTATTCTGCAAATCGCGATCATCAAGTTTTACTAAAATGTCGCCTTCTTTAACAAGCTGATTATCCTCAATAAATATGTCGGTTATATATCCCGGTACACGGGCTGCAACCGGACTAATATTTCCTTCTACCTGAGCATCATCTGTTTCCTCATGATTGCTGGCGTATTTGTATTTAGTAAATCCAAAAATTAAGGCCGCGATAAATAAGCCTCCCAATATAAAGGGTATAAATTTCTTTTTCGGTTTTGCTTTTGTGGTTTTTTCTTTCTCTTCCATTGTGTTGTTTGGACTATAATTTTCCGGTTGATTGTAAAAGTGTTTGATAAGCTATTTCTGCATCTGCCTGAGCAACTGCATAATTTAATTTTGATTGAAGAAGCAGAATATCCGCATCTAAAACATCCGTTAACAAGGCCACCTGATTCATGTATTTATTCTTTACCATGCGGTAATTTTCTGTTGCCTGTTCCACTGCTTTTTTGTTCACATCAATTTTTTGCAGCTGTTGCTGATAGCCGATATAATTTTGGTTTAACTCCATTTTTATCACGTCAGATAACTGATCTGTAAAAATCCGCGTTTGATCTATCTGTGTTTTAGCTTCAGAAATGTTGTGCTTATTGGTAAAAATCGAAGTGATATCATACGATAAGCCGATTCCTACATCCCAGGTGTCATACCATTTTGCCTGTGCCGGAACCAACCGCTGGTTTGGGTTTGCGTTTAAGTAGTTTGATACCAAACTAACTACCGGAAAATAATTTGCCTTTGTAATTTTTAAATTATTAATGGCAGTTTGAGTCCTGATTTCTGCTCCTTTTAATTCGCTTCTGTTTTGAGCCGCGTCATCAACATAATCCTGATAAGGTTTTAAATCTTTCTGTGTAAATATGGATGCGCTATCAATGGTTAGAATAGTATTTTCGGGTAAACCCAGTAATATATTCATGTTGTAATTGGCGATTTTGATATTATTCTCGGCATCAATTTGGGATAAACGAATAGTTGAAACCTGCAGATCAGAGCGTAAAATATCATTTCTGCTTGCAACTCCATTTTTTGCCAGATTCTCTACATCTTTTAATCGCTGTCTGCTTCCAGACAAATTTTCGTCAACTAAATTTTTAGATTGCTGAAGTTTGTAAAAGTTGTAATAAGCATTTACAATATTCAGCGCAATACCAGAACGGTCTTTTTCCGCATCAAATTCTGAAGCCTTGATTAAAAATTTACCCGACTCAATAGATGATTTTGCTCTGAATCCGCCAAAAATGGGTTGAACTACAGATACGCCCACTCTTGATGCATTTTCAATACTCGGGAAAAAGGATTGTGACTGTCCGGGAAAAATAAATTCCGGCACTTCACTTAATCTGGCATAACCGGCATTCACTTTTACCTGTGGATATTGCAAAGATCTTAATTGCTCATATTTTGCTTTCGCGATGTCAATTCTGCTTTGAGATATTTTTAGTTGTTTGCTATTTTGAATACCCAGATCCAATGCTTGCTGTAATGTTAAATGTTTGGTTTCCTGCGCAAATCCAGACATAGAAATTAGGGCTAAAGCGCTCATAATGCCATACTTTTGCATCATTTTTAAAGCCCGATTTCTAAAATATCTGGTAATATATTTATTCATCTTATTTAGTTTTTTTAGTAAGGTGTGATTTTAGTAATTCTTTTAAATGGGCAATTACTCTCGGCTTCATTTCAGATTTAATAATCGACGCATCCGAAAGATCTTTGTTCATTAATTTTGAAGATAGAAGCGTAGAATTAACAACAAAATGCTTCGTGCCCATTATGCTTGCAACCGTCATTTCTATATCTACTTCTCGAAAAGTTCCGTTATTTACCCCTTCTTCAATAATTCGTTTTACTTCATTTACATTGCGCATCATCGATTCAGCAATAAAATCAGTTGTTTCAGATCGCTGCTGTAAAGACATTTCACGGTTTATCAACCTGTGGAAACATTCATTTCCCATTACGCGGTCAACATATAGCTCAACACACTTGTTAATTTTATCCCAGGAAGAAATGTTTTCGTGGTTTAAATTGCTCAGGGTTTGTCTGAAACCGCCCAATCTTCTTTCTAAAACCGATTTATACAAACCATCTTTACTGCCAAAATAGTAGTTAAGCATAGCCATATTTATTCCCGCATCTTTGGCAATGTGTCGGGTAGAAGCGCCGTCAAAACCCAGTTCGGAAAATAATTTTTCCGCTACGTCTAAAATAAGGTCCTTCTTATCTGATTTATCCAGAACTTTTTCCATCGCGACAAAATTAATCAATCGATTGATTAATACAATTGTAAATTTCAAAAGTTTACCAAATTTGAATTTATTGAGTTTAAAATGACATTTGACGATTCATTGTCTTTTAATTAAGGATAGACAATTCTTCATCAGGAACGATTTTTCTTATTTTCGATGCTTATATCTCAAGCATGACTAAACTCAAATTTTTCTGCGCTCTTTTTTTGTTCTTCCCTTTTATTCTGAAAGCTCAGTTTGTGCCGCAATTAAACTCGGCAGAAATTAAATTAGGTATCGAAAAGTTGAATACGCTGGGTAGTGTGTTATATATAGCTGCACATCCCGATGATGAGAACACCCGTTTGCTGGCTTATCTTTCTAAAGAAAAAAAAGTAAGAACAGGTTATCTGGCAATGACCCGCGGGGATGGAGGTCAGAATTTAATAGGAAATGAGCAGGCCGAATTGCTTGGTTTAATCAGAACTCAGGAGCTTTTATCCGCCAGACGGACAGATGGTGCCGAACAATTTTTTACCCGGGCAAATGATTTTGGCTTTTCTAAAACTGCTGATGAAACATTTAAATTTTGGGGTAAGGAGCAAATTCTTGCCGACGCCGTTTGGGTGATCCGTAAATTTCGTCCCGATGTAATTATTACCCGTTTTCCGGAAGATGGTCGGGCGGGACATGGCCATCATGCCGCATCTGCAATTATTGCCCGCGAGGCTTTTAGCGCTGCCGCGGATCCAAACCGTTTTCCGGAGCAATTAAAATTTGTAAAAGTTTGGCAGGCAAAGCGTCTGTTCTGGAACACTTATAATTTTGGCGGAACAAATACCACTTCAGAAGATCAGTTGAAAATTGATGTAGGTGGTTTTAATCCATTACTAGGAAAAAGTTATGGAGAAATTGCCGCCGAAAGCCGTTCAAATCATAAAAGCCAGGGCTTTGGAAGTGCACGCCAACGCGGCCAATCGTTTGAATATTTTACACTCACAGCCGGCGAGCCGGCAAAAAAGGATTTATTTGATGGTGTTGATCTAAGCTGGAACCGCGTAAAAGGTGGCGATCTGATATCGAAATCACTTCAACAAATCGATCAGAATTTTAACATAGAAGATCCTTCGAAATCGGTTTCGCAATTGACTTCGGCTTTAAGCCAAATTGAAAAATTAAATGTAAGCGGAATTTTAGATCAAAAAATAACCGAGGCTAAACAATTAATAGCCGCTGCAGCGGGATTATGGTTCGAAAGTTTTTCTGCCGAGCAGAAATATGCCATTTCTGATACCGTTCAAATCCGATCAGAAGTGATTGTGAATTCTGACCTTCCTGTTATCTGGAAAAGTTTAAACGGAAAAAACATTAATAACCCACTTAAAAAAGATATTACTGCGCAGGAAAAGTCGGGCATATTGGCTAAACAAATTTCTGAACCTTACTGGCTTTCAGAAAAGCATCCGGTTGGTTCTTATAAAATTCCGGATATTGAATTAACCGGAAATGCACAGAATGCAGCCGCGGTAGAAACTACGTTTGCATTTATAATTGCGGGAAAAGAAATTCAATATATCAAACCTGTTCAATATAAATACACCGATCAGGTTCGTGGAGAAATTTACCAACCGCTTCAGATTGCACCTCCGGTAACGGCCACATTAGCCGAAAAAGCGTATTTATTTACCGGTGTAAATTCCAAAACTATACAGGTTCAGTTAAAGAGTTTTACGGATAATGCAAAAGGTAAATTAAGTGTTGAACTTCCGCAGGGTTGGAAGTGCGAACCTGCTGAAGTGGATTTTGATTTAAAAAATAAAGGCGATGAACAAACTGTTAATTTAAAATTGATTCCGGTAAACGGTGCGAAAAGTGGCGATTTACAGATCAACCTGAATGTTAACAATCAGATTTACAATCGCGGATTTAAAGAAATAAGTTACGAACATATTCCATTGGTCACACTGTTTCCATTAGCTGAAACTCGTTTAGAAAGACTTGATCTCAAAACTGACGGAAAACGAATTGGTTATTTGGCGGGCGCCGGCGATTTGATCCCGGAATCGTTGAAGCAGATTGGTTACGATGTAAATATGCTTAGTGAAAATGAAATTCTTTATGGAAATTTATCCGGCTACGATGCAATTATTGCGGGTGTTAGAGCTTACAATGTAAATAAGCGGATGAAATTCATCCAGCCGAAATTGATGGAATATGTTAAAAACGGTGGAACATATCTTGTTCAATACAATGTGAATAATCCTCTGGCTATTTCTGAAATAGGTCCGTACCCGTTTAAAATTTCACGCGACCGTGTTACAGACGAAGATGCAGAAGTGACTATTATCAATCCGGATGCGAGAGTTTTAAATTACCCAAATAAGATTACCAAAAGCGATTTTGACAACTGGGTACAGGAAAGAGGAATTTATTTTCTTTCAGATATTGATCCAAAATATCAGTCGGTTTTAAAACTAAACGACGCAAATGAAACCCCAAATTCTGGCTCATTAATAGTTGCAGATTACGGAAAAGGTAAATTTGTTTACACCTCCTTAGTTTTTTTCAGACAATTACCTGCCGGGATACCCGGTGCTTACAGATTATTTGTAAATTTGATCGCAAAAAATAAGACAAATTAATAATGGAAAATCACGAGGCTCAAGAAACTAAAAACTACTCTTTATTTTATATCCTTGCAGTAATCTGCGGAATTTTAACCGCATGGGTAGTAACCGGAAACATATTGTTTGTTTTATTAGGAGCAATTTTAGGCTTATTAACTGCAGGTTTCTTTGTAAACGTACTGGTTAAAAACCGTGAAGTCTGAACAGGAACTTCCTCCCTTTGTTAAAACCTGGAACCAGTTTTATATCCTGTTGGTTATATGGCTGGCTTTATTGATATTGCTTTTTTATGTGTTTACTAAAACATTTGAATGAGTAATATAGACTGGGTTGTACTTTTTATTACGCTGATCAGTATAGTTTTATACGGTCTTTATAAAAGTCGCGGCACCCAGGATATTAATGGTTTTTTACTGGGCAACCAATCTTTGCCCTGGTATCATGTTACCCTTTCGGTGATGGCTACACAAGCCAGCGCCATAACTTTTCTATCCGCTCCCGGTCTTGCTTTCAGCACCGGAATGAGCTTTGTACAATTTTATTTCGGTCTTCCGCTGGCCATGATCGTTTTGTGCATCACCTTTGTGCCCATTTTTCATAGGCTAAAAGTTTACACGGCTTATGAATTCCTGGAAAAGCGTTTCGATCTTAAAACACGGGCGTTAACAGCGTTTTTGTTTTTGATCCAGCGAGGACTTTCAACCGGAATCACTATTTATGCGCCTTCCATTATTTTATCAACCATTTTAAATATTGATACTACTTATACAACGCTTTTTATTGGCTGTTTAGTGGTAACTTATACGGTTTATGGTGGTACAAAAGCGGTATCATATACTCAGTTGATGCAAATGAGCATCATTTTTTCAGGCTTATTTTTAGCCGGAATTATGGTTGTTCATCTCCTCCCGGGAAATATTGGGTTCGGCAAAGCCATTCAGATCGCCGGTAAAATGGGGCGCACCAATGCCATTGATTTCTCCTTCGACTGGAACAATCAGTACACCGTTTGGAGTGGTTTAATTGGTGGTTTTTTTCTCCAACTTTCCTATTTCGGAACAGATCAAAGTCAGGTTGGAAGGTATTTAACCGGAGCTTCCGTTAGTCAGAGCCGCCTGGGATTGTTAATGAACGGACTAGTAAAAATTCCAATGCAATTTCTGATTTTACTAATCGGAGTACTTGTTTTTGCTTTTTATCAATACAATCAACCACCCATTTTTTTTAATAGTTACGAGTTAAATAAGCTGGAAAAAAGTCGGTATGAAGGCGATCTAAACAAAATCAAGACAGATTATTCTGAAGCTTTTCGCGAGAAACAGGTTCAGGTGAATGTATTAAATGATGCTTTGGAAGCCGGTAACGAAAAGGAAGTAGATAAAAGCCGTATCATCCTGCAAAAGGCAGACGAAAAAACAAAATCGATACGCAAACAAGCGGTTGATCTGATGGTTAAAAATGATCCAAACGCCGACACCAACGACAATAATTATGTATTTCTGAGCTTTGTAACTCAGTATTTGCCGCGTGGTTTAATAGGTTTGCTTATCGCGATTATTTTTCTGGCTTCAATGGGTTCCACGGCAAGTGCGCTGAATTCATTGGCATCAACCACAGTTATTGATATTTATAAACGCCTGGTTCATAAAGACGATGCCGAAGGAAATTATCTGGCCGCCTCTCGCTGGGCAACCGTTATTTGGGGAATGGTTTGTATTACAATGGCCTTGTACGCCAGCAAGCTGGGTAATTTAATTGAGGCAGTAAATATTCTTGGTTCGCTGTTTTACGGAACTATTTTAGGAATTTTTATTGTAGCGTTTTATCTTAAAAAAATAGGTGGAGCAGCCGTTTTTGCAGCAGCATTAATTACTGAAGTGATTGTATTTTCCTGCTGGATTGCCAATCTAATGGCCTTTTTATGGCTAAACGTGGTTGGCTGTTTATTAGTTGTAATAATTTCTTTTCTGATCTCAAAATTCTATAAAGAGCAGTCTCAGCCAGAAATAGCTTAAACGTTCTTTTTCTATCGAAGCATATTGCTTAAATTCAATAATCTTTTTAGTAATTCTAATTCTATGAAGAAGATTCTTACTTATTTTTTGATTTTAAGTTGCTTCGTTTTCGCTGGCTGCAAAAAGAATGAAATTCCGGCGGCTAAACGCATCGACGAAAAGTGGGCGCTGCAAAAAATTGAATATCAATATTTTAATTCTTCAGGTGAGCTTATGTTTTCTCAAACCGATATTGAGCGATCAAACAGCTATATATTGCTTTATGCAGATTTGAATTTTGACTTATATTTTGAACGGGAATTAACTAACGGAACCTATTCGTTAGGTAATAATATGATCAATTTAACTTATCCAAAACCATCCAATAGCGGTTCTGCAAAGGATACTACCGTTTCCTATACAATCAGCAAAAAGTCTTCCGCAGAATTTGCTTTTTTTAATGAAAAAGTCGTCCCGGAAGGAAAGGAAAAAGCAACGCTTTACTTTTTACGAGAGTATTAAAAACAAAAAAGTCCCGCAAATTTGCGGGACTTCAATTTTAAATTTCCTAAACTTATTTCTTTGCTTCCGCGATTAATTTCTCATTCAGAGTTACATAATCCGGATTATTTTGCGTTTTAGCTTTTTCCATCGAGCTTGTTGCAGATGCTATAGCCGCTTTTTTATTGCCCATTTTCAGTTCTATTTGAGCTTTTAAATATTCCACCCAGTATTGAGAAGGATTTAGTTCAACAGCTTTTTTTGCCCATTCATAAGCCTGATTAATATCTTTTCCGGTTTCAAAATAATATGAAGCGGCAGAATAATAGGGGCGCTTATCCGTTGGTGCCATCGCATCGGTAATTTGTTTACTTATTTTGCTGTCGATGTCAGACGTTATGTTGAATTTGATCATCGTATTATCCCACATCATATGCAGGTTTGCCGACGACGGTTTAACATCCATAAATTGCATAGTAAAGGTTTCCATCATCATGGGTGCGCTCATCGTTTTAACTTTAAAGCGAACCTGATCCTCTTCCGGCTTATAACCCATTGCTCCCCAAAGCGTCGTATTTTTGCTTAAAATTACGGTCCACTCATCTTTACCGGGAATAGTGTACAAAGCATATTCACCTTTGGGAACATTATTGCCTTCAACTTTTACATCTTCTCCAAATTTTATCTTGGTTGAAGCATTTGCGCCGGTCCGCCAAACTTCATTATAGGGAACCAAATCGCCCATAATTTTACGTCCTTTTACGCCGGGACGGGAATAAGTAAGTTCAATATCTGATAAAGCGAATTGTTGTTTTATAGTTTGAGTGGGACTGGGCGGCGGAACATTGAGAGTTTGCGCTTTAGATTGAAAAACCGATGCCGATACGGTGACCAGAATCAGTAAAATTTGCAGGTTTAATTTTTTCATAACTTATTGGTTTTTAGGTTAAAATACGTATTTCTTATAAACGAGATTTTGGTTTTTTGAATGAAATTTTTAATTGGGCAATTGAAATATGGAAAATTCCGCCTGCAAAGGTCTATTTGAGAAAAGATTCATTTAATGAAAAAAAGCCCCTTACATCGCTGTAAGGGACTTTCAACCTAAACCTTATCACAATTAAACCAATTAATGGTTCCTCTTATAAACCTTTATGGATTAAAAAAGTTCTAAAAAAGTTTAAGAATTGTTAGAATATTTTTTCGGGTTAATTTTATTTTGTATAAAGTGCTTTCTAAGGAAAGAATCAAGTATGTATAATCCTAAAACGATATCAGTAAAAAAGAACGCTTTGATAAATATTCCTGACTTGAATTTTGATAAATCTAGTTCCGGTAATTTGTATTCAGGCATTGTAAACGTAAGTGTATTCGACCAATCCATTTGGTAAAAAGTCAATCCTAAAAGGACAAAAATACTCAACAGGAAAAATGCAGCAATTCCATAAACAATACGTTTATCTACCAACACTTTAAAAGTGCCCGGTGCAGTTTCCAACTTCACTTTTTCCATTACATTTCTGGAAAAACTCATAGAAGGTTCTTCCAGATCTAATAGTTTAAAATCGAATTCGGAGGCTTTCAATTCATTATATGTGAATTTATAATCAGGATCCGATTCAATTAACTCTTCTATTTTTTTGCGCTCCTGCATACTGCAGGTTCCATCTATATAATTCCAGATGCGCTCTTCCATTGAATTCATAATAATTCCTTTACTTCATGATGTAATAGTCCTTCAATTTTTTCTTTTAAACGATGTCTGGCCCGGTGCAATTTAACTTTAACAGTGTTTGCCTCCATTCCTAAAACCTTTGCAATTTCTTCCAGAGATTGTTCGCCCTGGTAAAATAAAGTGATAATGCTGGCATCATCCGGTAGCAACTGGCTTATTGCCTGATTAACATATTGCATTTTAGACTTGTGTTCAACAGTATCCGCATTAAAATCAGAAATATGATTCTCTAACTGCACATGCGATTCTTCATCGTCAATATCTATGGTCGCAACTCTTTTTTTACGTAGAAAAGTCATCGCGGTAGTGTAAACAATGGTATATAACCAAGTAGTAAATTTAGAGGTTTGCTGAAAATTATTTAATGACCGATATGCTTTTACAAAACAATCCTGTGCAATTTCCTCGGCATCTTCCCTGTTTTTTGCAAAACGTAAAGCAAGGGTAAATACAAAGCGCTGATGACGCTTAATCAATTCGGCATATGCCGATTGCTTGCCGGACAAAACCTGCGAGATCAACTCTGTATCAGTAAACTTATTCTGCATCAGTAATACTATGACTACAAGATATAATTAAAGGTTACAGCAAAACATCCCACTTTGCGCTACTATACAAATTTATATATTGTTGCTCATTGATTTAATATTTTAAAATTTTTGTTCTGGGTGTAACCTGTGTTAAAATCATGTAGTCATAGACTGCAAATGTTTGAACATCACAAAAAAATATCAATTAACCTTTAAATTTATACAACATGGAAGCTATATTAATTCCAATTTTATTAGGCTTAGGCCTTTTTGCTTTGCTTTTCGGATGGCGTTATTTAAGTAATAAAGAAAACATGGCCATGATCCAAAACGGAATGGATCCTAAATTAAATCGTCCGCAACCGCAGCCCTACAAAAATCTGAAATGGGGATTGCTATTAATGGGAGCCGGTATTGGTTTATTCTTAGCCTATGTTTTAGATCACACGGTCTTAAACTTTAGTGATAAATGGGGTAATAATGATAGCCCGGCAATTTATTTTTCTTTAATTGGAATTTTTGGCGGCCTGGGATTATTCATCTCCTACATGATCGAGAAGAAAGAAACGTTGGATAAATAATTGATCGCTTAAAGTATTTAAAAAGCAGAATTTCTTTATGGGATTTTGCTTTTTTAT
>JBDTLL010000055.1:0-11436 GCA_039934815.1 Daejeonella sp.
CATGACGTGTTGCTGGTTCTATCTTTCTTCTCACTGTTTAACGGAATATTACCTTTCAATTTAGATATAGACCAGGCATTTATTGCGGCCATATTAACTGTTATCGGTTATTCAATTAACGATACCGTGGTAGTGTTTGACAGGGTTAGAGAATACCTGGGTCTGCACCACTCCAAAAAGGATAATATGAAAGAAGTTATTAACGATGCGATTAACAGTACATTAAGCCGTACCGTAATTACCGCATTAACAGTAATCTTTGTGTTAACTGTATTATTCATCTTCGGTGGCGAGGTGATCAGAGGATTCTCATTCGCATTGTTGATTGGGGTAATCTTTGGAACATACTCTTCAGTTTGTGTAGCTACGCCGGTGGTTGTAGAATTTCAGACAAACGAAAAGAAAAGAATATAATATTCTATAATTAGTGTAAAAAAGGCTTTCGGTTATTCCGGAAGCCTTTTTTATTTATAATTAATTACGATATTTGTTGCACTAATTATTGACTATGTCAACAGACCGTTTCAGTACGTATGGAGATTTACTAGACCGCACCGCCCGCAAGGTGAAGCAATATGCCCAAAGAAGGTTTAACGCCGAGAATTATGATATCACGGTTGATCAGTGGTTAATTCTGCGCAACCTGAGTCAGAATAATGATCTGAATCAAAGTCAGCTTGCTGAGATTACAGAAAAAGATCATCCTACATTAACCAGAATTATTGATCTTCTTTGTAAAAAAGGACTTACGGAGAGGAGAATTCATCCCGCCGACCGCAGAAGTTTTACCGTTCATTTAACAGAGCTGGGCAAACATCATGTGGAAGAATGGGCACCAAAGATGGCCGAGATCAGAATGAAAGCCTGGGAAAATTTAACTGAAGACGATTACAAGAACCTAAAACGAATTTTAGATACAATTTATAACAACCTGGATGTAAAAGGGAATTGATTGAAATCCAATTTACAGCAAACAAATAATTACTATAACCATTAACAACAAAACATAAGTACAATGATAACAACTGATATTTGCATTATAGGAGCCGGTCCGGTAGGACTTTTTGCAGTTTTTGAGGCTGGTTTGCTAAAAATGCGATGCCATTTAATTGATACATTACCGCAGATTGGCGGTCAGTTATCTGAAATATATCCTCATAAACCAATTTATGATATTCCCGGTTACCCGGATATTAAAGCGCAGGAACTGGTTGACAAATTAATGGAACAGATAGCTCCCTTTCACCCGGGTTTTACTTTGGGAGAAAGAGTTGAAACATTAGACAAGCAAGAAGATGGTTCATTTATAGTTGGCACCAGTGATGGTTCTGTTATTCATTGTCAGGCTGTTGTTATTGCAGGTGGCTTAGGCTGTTTTGAACCCCGCAAACCAGAAATTGAAGGATTGCAGAGTTTTGAAGGCAAAGGTGTTGAATACATGGTTAAAAACCCCGAACACTTCCGCAATAAGAAAGTTATTTTAGCAGGAGGCGGAGATTCTGCACTTGACTGGACAATTTTCTTATCTGAAGTTGCAGAAAGAGTTACGCTGATCCATCGTGGAGACACTTTCCGTGGCGCACCTGATTCTGCAGAAAAAGTTTTCGAACTGGCTAAAGAGGGCAAAATCGATTTGATCTTGCAATCTAATTTATTAAGCGTTGCCGGAAACGGAAGTATAGAAAGTGTATCAGTTGTTGGCCGGGATAAGATCACCAAAACTATTCCTACAGATTATTTAATTCCATTATTTGGTTTGAGTCCTAAGCTGGGCCCGATTGCAGAATGGGGATTAAATATTGAAAAATCTGCAATCACGGTAGATACCTTTGATTATTCTACAAATGTAGAACGCATTTATGCCATTGGCGATATAAATACATATCCGGGAAAACTAAAGTTGATCTTATGTGGTTTCCATGAGGCGGCCCTGATGGTTCAGAGCGCTTTCAAATACGTTTATCCTGATAAGAAATTAAGCTTTAAATACACTACCGTTTACGGTGTGAACGAATTTTAATAATGATTGAATTTACAGTTGAAGATCGCGACGGCGAGCAAAAACAAGTTGAAGTTCCGGAAGAAATAAGCCTTAGCTTAATGGAAGTTTTAAAAGCTTCTGATTATAATATTTTGGCAACATGCGGCGGAATGGCTCTTTGCGCAACTTGCCACGTTCAGGTATTAAAAGGTTTGGATGATTTACCAAACGCCGGAGATGAAGAGATGGATATGCTTGATACGTTGCCCGATGCCGGATTTGACAGCAGGCTTGCTTGTCAGATCAGAATGGATGAATCATTAAATGGAATGGTTTTTCGCATCCGCGGAGACGAACAGTAACATTGAAGCATATTATACCCTAAAAATATGATAGAAAATTCCCTGGCAAAAAGCGAATACCCACGAGTTGTAATTGTAGGTGGTGGTTTTGGTGGCATCGAATTAGCCAAAAGACTGAAGAACAAAAAGATGCAGGTTTTAATGCTCGACAGGCATAATTACCACACTTTTCAACCGCTGTTGTATCAGGTTGCAACCGGAGGTTTAGAGCCGGATTCTATTGCTTTCCCTTTGCGGAAAATTTTTAAAGGTTATAAAAACTTTACGTTCCGGGTAACCAATGTTGAAAAAGTAATTCCCGAAAGCAGAACTTTAGTTACAGATTCCGGCGAGATAGCGTATGATTATCTGGTAATCGCAACGGGCTCCGATACTAATTTTTTCGGTCAGAAAGAAGTTGAGCATTTCAGCATGCCCATGAAAACCATTACGGAGGCTCTGAATTTGAGAAGCATGATCCTGCAAAACATGGAGGAAGCTTTGATAGAACCTAATCGTGATCGCAAAGATTCTCTGATGAACTTTGTGGTAGTTGGTGGCGGACCAACCGGAGTTGAACTTTCCGGAGCTTTAGCAGAGCTTAAAATGCATGTGCTGCCGGAAGATTATTTAGAGCTTGACCTAAAGGATATGGATATTTATCTCATCGAAGGTTCACCCGAACTCTTGGGAGCAATGTCATCTGAAGCTTCCCGCAAGGCTAAGGATTTTTTACAGGAAATGGGCGTGCATGTTTATACGGATATGCGTGTTATCTCATATGATGGCGAAAAAATTGCTTTAAGTAATGGTCAGTCTATTTCTACTAAAAATGTATTGTGGTCTGCCGGTGTTAAAGGTTGTGCTATCGATGGAATTCCGGAAGAAACAATTGTGCGAGGCGGAAGAATTCAGGTTAACGAATTTAACAGAGTTATTGATCAGGAACGCATTTTTGCTTTAGGCGATGTAGCAGCCATGATCACAGATGAATATCCGAATGGTTTACCCGGCGTAGCTCCGGCTGCAATTCAGCAGGGAAAACATCTTGCTGCTAACCTTATCCAAATATTAAACAATAAAGAACCAAAACCTTTTGAATACAACGACAAAGGTTCTATGGCTACTGTTGGACGAAACAAAGCGGTTGTGGATCTTGATAAAATAAGATTTCAAGGAGTTTTTGCCTGGTTTATATGGATGTTTGTACACCTGATGTCTTTGGTAGGTTTTAGAAATAAATTGGTCACATTTGTTAACTGGATCTGGAACTACTTTAGTTACGACCGGGGAACCCGATTAATCATCAGACGATTCAACCGTGAATCCATGACCGAAGAACCTTTACCAAAATAATTTATTCTTACTAAATTCATGATCAAATTAGTTGAGTGCCCCAGAGACGCCATGCAGGGAATGCATGAATTTGTTCCTACCCGTTTAAAGGCAGAATATATTAATCTATTGTTAGGAGTTGGATTTGATACGATAGATTTTGGAAGTTTTGTATCGCCAAAGGCGATACCTCAATTAAAAGATACAGCAGAAGTTTTAGAGCAACTGAAATTAACCGGTAGCACAGAACTTTTGGCCATTGTGGCTAATTTGAAAGGAGTTGAAAATGCTGTTTTACACCCTCAAATTAAATATTTAGGTTTTCCTTTTTCAGTTTCAGAAACTTTCCAGCAACGAAATACCAATTCAAGTATTCAGGAATCTTTAAACACGGTTGAAGAATTGGTCAATCTCTCTGTAAAAAATAATAAAAAGGCGGTTGTATATCTTTCTATGGGTTTTGGAAATCCTTACGGGGATGAATGGAATTATGAAATAGTAACCGAATTAGCCTCGCAATTAGTGAAAAGAGGCGTAAATATTATTTCACTGGCTGATACCATTGGTGTTTCTACGCCCGAAAAAATTACTTATTTATTTCCCGAGCTGGTTAAAAACTTTCCGGATGCAGAATTTGGAGTCCATTTGCACAGTACTCCTTCTTCCTGGGAAGAGAAAATAAACGCTGCCTATTTGAGCGGTTGCAAACGTTTTGACAGCGCTTTAAAAGGATATGGAGGTTGCCCAATGGCTGCCGATGATCTGACAGGAAATATAGCAACCGAAAATGTGATCGGTTACCTGAACTCTAAAGGCGAAAATTTAAATCTGGATATGAATAAATGGCAGGAAGCAATGGAATTTTCTTCCCGGATTTTTAAATAATAAACTTCTATTTCTGAAGACGCATTTTAAAATGCTGTATTCCCGCTTCTTCAAACTGATCGCCTTCCTTTTTAAAACCAAATTTTTGGTATAAACCGATGGCTGAAATTTGCGCATGCAAATAAACATAATCAGCATTAGCAGGCAGATCTGCTAAGACCGTTTTTACGAGCTCCTGTCCCACGCCTTTGCCTCTATATTCTTCCAAAACTGCAAAACGCTCGAGTTTATAACCTTTATCCGTTTGTCTCCAGCGGCAGGCGCCAACCGGCTTTTCATCAATGGTGGCTAAAAAATGAACTGAAATATCTTCGTTTTCCCACTCTAATTCAGGCGGGCAATTCTGTTCCTCTACAAATACTTTGGTTCTAACCGCAAAAACTTTATCCAGTTCCGACTGATCGCTTACTTTTTTTACTTCGATATTATTTGGCATTTTTCTTTGCGGATGTTTTTGTTGTTGATTTAGCTTTGGAAGCCGTTTTCGTTTTTGCCTGAGTTTTGGCCTTTGGTGTAAGTTTTTGATCTACGGGATTTTCCGAAGCTTTTTCTTTAGCAGGCTTTTGTGCTACTGCTTCATCTTTATCGGCGGCCTCACGTTTTTCAGCTGCTAAAGAACGTCCTTTCTTTTTTTGCTGATGAATCTGCTCGGCTACATCTATTGAATGTGACTCATGAATATCATATTCTTTCTCTGCTAAATCCGATAACTTCTCATAAAAAACATGCAAATCATCGAGCTCTTCTTCATCCAGGTCTTCAATATCAACCATTCTGTTGCTCGCTTTCTCATTAGCAGCTATAAGTTCATTTAATTTTAGCTGTATGGCTTTAGAATCTTTATTCTGTGATTTTTGTATCAGGAAAACCATCAGGAAAGTAATAATCGTTGTTCCTGTATTAATCACAAGCTGCCAGGTTTCAGAATATTGGAAAATCGGCCCTGTTACGGCCCAAATTATTACAATGCCTAAAGCCCCTAAAAAAGCTACAGAACTGCCCGTAAAAGTTGTGACTTTGTTTGCGAAACGCTCAAAAAAGCTTTTCTTGTTTTTTTTTGCCATGAGATCAGATTTAACGCAACAAAACAAAGTCCGTTCCAATTAAAGAACGGACTTTATCGATTACAACTTATCGTTGACATTGATACAATTGAGATCTTCAAATGCTTGTGTTAAACGTTTCACAAAGGTTTCTTCTCCTTTTCTCAACCAAACCCTCGGGTCGTAATATTTTTTGTTTGGCGAATCTGCTCCATCCGGATTACCGATCTGGCTTTGCAAATAATCTTTTTTACTTTTATAATATTCATTAATACCTTCCCAGAACGCCCATTGCATATCTGTATCGATATTCATTTTAATGGCACCATAGGAAATAGCCTCACGAATTTCTTCTTGTGTAGAACCCGAGCCACCGTGGAAAACAAAATTCACCGGCTTTTCAGGCTTCAAATTAAATTCTTTGCGAACATAATCCTGAGAATTTTTCAAAATTACCGGTTGAAGTTTCACATTTCCCGGCTTGTAAACGCCGTGAACGTTTCCAAAAGCAGCGGCAACTGTAAATTTCTCACTTACTTCAGACAATTCTTTAAATGCATACGCAACTTCAGACGGCTGAGTGTATAATTTAGAGCTGTCCACGTCGCTGTTGTCAACACCGTCTTCTTCGCCGCCTGTTACACCTAACTCAATTTCTAAAGTCATTCCCATAGCGCTCATGCGCTCTAAGTATTTTTTACTGATCTCAATATTCTCTTCAATTGATTCCTCAGAAAGGTCTAACATATGAGAAGAAAACAAGGGTTTACCATGCTGATTAAAGAAGTTTTCGCCATGATCTAACAAACCGTCTATCCATGGTAATAATTTTTTAGCAGCGTGGTCTGTATGCAGTATTACTGCAACTCCATAATGCTCTGCTAATAAATGGACGTGCTGTGCTGCAGAAACTCCACCAAGTATGCACGCTTGCAATGCATCATTATTTAAAGATTTACCGGCATAGAATTGCGCACCACCGTTTGATAATTGAATAATAACTGGTGAATTGACTGCTTTAGCCGTTTCCATTACCGCATTTATAGAATTTGTACCTATAACATTTACTGCAGGTAAAGCAAATTGATGCTTTTTAGCTATTTCGAATAATTCCTGCACGGAATCGCCGTATAATACGCCTTTGTAATTTTTAAGATCCATTTGGTTTAATTTAAATTGTATCGAAATTATAAATTTTATTCTAAGAGCGAGACAAAGCGGTCAAATTGATTTATGAATAAACACAATTTGCTAATAATGTGGTACTGCTAGTTTTGCTGTTTCGCAATTTAAGAAAAGCAAAATTTAGTTTCGCCCTTAAATTTTTAAAGATTTAGACCTACGCATTAAAAAACTGCACGGTTCTTAAAATTTTTGTTTCTTTGTAGCTACACTTATCCAATAAAATGGCCTGGTTCAAGAGAGAGAAAAAAGGTATTATCACTTCCACTGAAGATAAAAAAGAAGCGCCGGACGGCATGTGGAACAAATGTCCGTCATGCAAAAAAGCTTTACATTATGCCGAACAGGTAGAAAATAATTACGTTTGCCAATACTGTAATTACCATTTAAGAATTGGTTCAAAAGAGTATTTTTCGATACTTTTTGATGATAATAAATTCACCGAACTTTTCGCAAATCTTCGTTCAGGTGATCCTTTAGAATTTAGCGATTCTAAAAAATACACAGATCGGTTAGAAGAAAGTTATTTAAAAACCGGATTAAATGACGCGATTAGATCTGGAGTTGGTAAAGTGGACGGCGAAGATCTGGTTATTGCTTGTATGGACTTCAACTTTATTGGCGGATCTATGGGTTCTGTTGTAGGCGAAAAAATTGCCCGATCAATAGACTACAGCATTGAGCACAAAATTCCGTTTTTAATGATCTCAAAATCTGGTGGCGCCCGGATGATGGAAGCTGCATTTTCATTAATGCAGATGGCCAAAACTTCAGCTAAACTCGCTTTACTTAGTCAGGCAAAAATCCCGTACATTTCTTTACTTACAGATCCAACAACCGGTGGAGTTACGGCTTCTTATGCCATGCTTGGCGATATAAACATATCAGAACCCGGCGCATTAATTGGTTTTGCCGGCCCGCGTGTTATTAAAGAAACGATAAAAAAAGATCTGCCGAAAGGATTTCAGACAGCAGAATTTGTTCAGGAGCATGGTTTCCTCGACTTTATAGTTGACAGACGTGGAATGAAAAAACGTTTGGCCACCTTTTTAAAAATGATGAAATCCTGATAAGAAAATAATCTTATCAGGTTTACTGAGCCGTTAATTCTTCGTAAGCAGCTGTTAAACTGCGTTCAATTCCTTGTCCTTTAAAATCATCTGCCCCGGGAATCATTTCAGCTTTCAGAATTTCTTCTTTACTTTTCCCGGCTTTTATTTCAGTATTTACATACAGTAAAAGCTTGTCCAGATAATTTTGCATAGCTTTTAAATCCGCTTTGTTCCCTGTAACATTTTCCGGCTCTGCGGCATGTCCAAAAATAAAAAGAGTATCGTTATCATAATATTTGCAGGCTTCTTCCAGCACTACGCTCCAGTTGCTGATAGATGCCCCTGCTGATTTATCAATAAATGGAAACCGACGGTTAAATACCAGATCGCCCATGTGGGCGATATTGGCATTCTGAAAATGAATGATCGAATCGCCATTCGTATGCGCCGCACCAAAATATTGAGCTTTGATATTCTCATTCCCGATATTTTTCTCCCACTTATCTTTAAAAGTTAAATCAGGATACAGTTGCGTTTCTTCTTTATTCTGCGCCTGCGCAACTCGTTTTTGGTTTGCTAAGGAGTTTTCATGTGCCACAACATGTTCCGCCAGTCCTTTAAAAGCGATGTTTCCGCTGGTATGATCTCCATGGTGATGAGTATTAATCAATAATTTAAACGGCTTTGTGGATCTTTTTTTCAGCTCTGCTATTAAATGACCAGCTGGTTCCGGAAACTGTGAATCTACCACAACAACTCCTTCAGGATTGCTCATCCAGGCGATTGTGCCGCCCTGCTCTGTGAATATCCCAATATCATTTCTGAGGATTTTGAACTTATACTTTTCATCGTCTAAAAATGCAGCAACGCCTTTATTTTGAAACAACGCCATCATTGCTAAAGACATTCCTGTAGTCTGTACAAATTTTCTTCGATCCATAATTTTTAATTAACTATAGCAATTTAACAAAAAAGCCCCTAAAAAAAGGGGCTTTAAATTCATTTGAATTTCAATATTTAAAAAGAGTCGTCAAAGTCGTCATCGTCGTCATCATCATCATCATCCAAATCAAGATCGTCGTCGTCATCATCTTTAACAGGAATTAACTCATCGTCGTCGTCGTCATCATCGTCATCTCTGGGACCATTTGTTGAGTTTTTAAAAGATGCAGAAGCAAAAACACCGGCATTTTCACCAAATGCTTCATCCTCCTGCGTTTCAATATCATCATCCTTAAGACCTTTATTGGCCGGATCTTCAGATTCATTATATGGATTTTCAATCCTCGATGGACTTGATGTTGCTTCCGCATCATTTAAGTCAGCGTTTTTAAATGTAGCCATGGTTTTTTAATTGAGATTACTTAATAAACATTTACTTGCTAAACATATGTAGCACTGTTAATTGTTTTAAATAAAAATAATTTATACAGATTCCCACATACAAAATCTCCCTAAAATAAAAAAGAGCCTTTCGGCTCTTAAATTCTTATAAAGTTCCTGGTTCATGGTCAACCCCAAATCCTTTATGGCGTGCATGAGAAGGATGAGTATGACTAAAATCATTATTATGAGAAACGTGGGTTATTTCATCTATTTCCTCTTTAGTAGTATGTTCAGACTTGTCTTTTTCTTCCGACTCTAACTTCTTCCTTTTAATTTCATCCAATTCTTCAGGAGTTTTATTATCCGGGTTTAGATTTTCATTTTCCATAATATAAATTTTAAAGATTTAAGTTATATAGTATTAGAACAATAGTCTAAGGAAATTGATTTGATTTTATAAAACTTTGTCAGGCTTTTTCTAAACAAATTTCTTTTACTTTATTTATAACGTAATCTACCTCATCCATAGTATTGTATTTACTAAAGGAAAAACGAACTGCGGGCCGGTTTGGATTAGCCAGAATACCGTTTAATACATGTGAGCCGATATTTGTTCCCGAACTGCAGGCGCTGCCACCTGAAGCAGAAATTCCGGCAATATCTAAACTAAACAACAGCATTTCTGCCATTTCCATCTCCGGAAAGGAAACATTTAGAACCGTATATAAACTCTTATCAGGATCTGTTTCGCCATTAAATTCTATTCCCGGAACGTTTTCTTTCAGTTGTTCCATCATATAGGTTTTCAAATTTTGGATATAAGCCTGATGTGCTTCCATATCCTGATAAGCCAACTCTAAAGATTTTGCCAGTCCTACAATTCCATACACATTTTCTGTTCCACCACGCATGTTTCTTTCCTGCGCTCCACCAAAAATCATGGGGTTAATTTTAATATCGTGGTTGATATATAAAAATCCAACACCTTTAGGGCCGTGTAACTTATGCGCCGCACATACTAAAAAATGAACTTTCAACTTACTCAGATCATAAGAATAATGCCCCATCGTTTGTACTGTATCACTATGGAACAGGGCATTGTATTGCTCGCAAAGCTCCCCTACTCTTTCAATATCTGTTATTGTTCCAAGTTCGTTATTTGCGTGCATTAACGAAACAAGACTGCGCTCATTGTTCTTTAACAACTCTTCAAGTTGATCTAAATCAACATTTCCTTTACTGTCTACATCAAGGAAACTTAATTTTATAGCGCCCGATTTTTCTATATCTTGTAATGTATGCAATACCGCGTGGTGCTCTATTCTGGAAGTTATTGCATGCTTAATTCCATAATCGGCAATTGCGCAACGGATTGCGGTATTATCTGCTTCGGTTCCGCCCGACGTAAAAAATATTTGTGAGGGAGAGGTATTTAATAATCCGGAAACGGTTTTACGGGCCTTTTCTATAATTGTGCGTACCTCGCGACCGTGAGAATGAATTGAAGACGGATTTCCATAATGAGTTTCCATCACGTCAAACATTTCCTTTAAAACTTCTTTATCTACCGGTGTTGTAGCAGCGTTATCAAAATAAACACGCGTTCCCATTTCTTTCTTAATTAATTTTTTTCCTTGCGGAGATTAGTTTTGTACCTGTAAAATAGAATTGATCTCGTCAATAACTTCTTTGGCAAGTTTTTCTGCCTCAGCTTCTGATGAAGATTCTGAATAAATTCGGATAATTGGTTCCGTATTCGATTTTCTTAAATGAACCCATTGTTTACCGAATTCAATTTTTAAACCATCAATGGTACTGTATGGCTGATCTTTATATTTCTCTTCTACTTCTAAAAGCAACGCATCAATGTCCATTTCCGGAGTTAATGTGATTTTATTTTTAGAGATAAAATAGGCCGGATAGGATTGTCTCATTTCTGAAATTGTTCCGCCGCGTTTTGCCAAATGCGTTAAGAACAACGCGATCCCAACCAATGCGTCTCTACCGTAATGCGATTCAGGGTAAATTATTCCACCGTTTCCTTCTCCGCCAATAATGGCGTTGGAATCTTTCATTTTATTTACCACATTCACCTCGCCTACGGCGGCAGCATAATAAATCTGTCCGGCAGATTCGGTAACATCGCGTAAAGCACGTGTTGATGATAAATTAGAAACCGTGTTACCCGGTGTATGCTTCAGTACATAATCAGCTACCGCGACGAGGGTATATTCTTCGCCAAACATGGCTCCATTCTCGCAAACAAAACACAAACGATCTACATCCGGATC
>JBDTLL010000056.1:0-11314 GCA_039934815.1 Daejeonella sp.
AAATAAAAATCGGGTCTTTTGGGGACCCGACCTTACATCTACCTATGAAAACATATCCTGTGAAGGATACATGTTTCTACGCAAGCAGGCGCCCTATTGTTTCAACTAATTTGATTTATTTTCAATAATAATTGGTAATCAATAGAAATAAATTTCAAATTTCTAACAATCAACACATTACAAAACAAATTTTTGTTAAATAAAATTTTAAAAAACTGATTGAACCATTCAATGTTGAATTACAAATCAATTAACAACAACAATGGAAAATAACGAACTTTTAAACGGTTTTTCTGCCGATGAAAAAACGGCTTATTTAACTTCAATAGCTTCAATTGCAACGGCCGATCATTCTGCTTCGCAAGAGGAAAAAGATTATCTTAATTTACTTAGCGAAAAGGCTAACCTAACCGATGAACAAAAAAAGCAAGTAATCAAATCGGCAGCGAGTAATAATGAAGAAAACCTAAAAGTTTCCTTAGATAAATTAAAAAATAGCGAGCTTAAATATTCGCTCATGACAGATTTGAGCAATTTTGCTGAATCGGATGGAAATTTTACCGACGATGAAAAACAGAATATCAGCAAAATTGCGGAATACCTGGGCATCAACCAGGAGCAAATGTCGGCCATTAATGCTTTCGTTAAAAAAACAAGTGAAACACAGGTAGATCCGGAAAAGTTAAATAATCCAAATATTCTTTCTGCTTTAGGCCTTGAAGATAAATTTAAAAACTCAGGACTAAATTTCGGGAGCATTGCCAAAGGTTTATTAGGAGTTGTTGGGCCGATGCTATTAAGCCGTTTTTTAGGAAGAAACATGGGCGGAAATAATTCTAATTCAGGTCTGGGTGGAGGTTTGGGTTCTGTTATATCTTCATTAAATGGCGGAAGAGGTATGGGAGGTCTTGGAGGTTTGTTATCCTCAATTTTGTAATATTATATTGATAGCATCTTACGCTGTCAGTGGGTTTAGCCGCAGGCACAAACTCAATTATTTCCTGCTACCACTCTTTTTTCGGCCTGCGGCGGATTTGCTTTCGCGAAAATCTTGATTTCACTTCCTGTAGCAAGTTAAATCAAACTTAAACCTGCATTATATATTTTTTGTCGTCTTCCGCTGGCCTGGCGATCCGCCGTCTATGAGGCGGACTGACATTCAATAAAAGCTGGTTCTGATTTTTTGCGGCAAGGTTTCTCATTCGCCACACAAAACCACAACAATATTTCTATCTTTGCGGCAAAAATCAGCATATGAAATCTCTGGGCACAGATAAAAACTTTCTCGGTATTGAAGACGAAGCCTTGTACAATTACGAAACTAGCAAGGTTGTAATTCAATCTGCTCCGTACGAATACACTTCTTCCTATTTAATGGGTTCGGCAAAAGGCCCTCAGGCAATTATTCAGGCCTCGCAGTTTGTTGAATTTTACGATGAAGAATTGGATTCAGAAACTATTTTTAAAACAGGAATTGCCACTCTCCCACCCATAGATTTTACGGCAAAATTTGATGCCGAGGCGGTTAATTTAATTGAGCAGGAAACAGAAAAATTGCTTAACGACGATAAATTTGTAGTTTCAATTGGCGCAGAACATACTGTAACCTTTGGTTTTGTTAAAGCTTTCGCGAAGAAATTTGACAATTTGACAGTACTGCAAATTGATGCGCACTCAGATTTGCGTTATAGTTACCACGATAATATTTACTCGCACGCATCGGTTATGGCCCGCGTTCACGAAATGGGAATTAACATTTGCCAGGCGGGAATTCGTGCGCAATGCGTTGAAGAAGCAGATCTGATTAAGAGATCAGATAACATTCATACGGCTTATGCGCATATAATACGCACCAATCCAAACTGGATTGCAGAGCTGGTAGCCAAAATGACTGACAACGTGTATATCACGATTGATGCAGATGGTTTTGACCCTTCGGTTGTGCCGGCTGTTGGAACAGCAGAGCCAAACGGCTTATTCTGGAATGAAACTCTGGATTTACTACGCACTGTTTGTAAAGAAAAAAATGTAGTGGGATTTGATGTGGTAGAATGCGCACCCATGGAAGGAACCATCTTATCTGAATATACTCTTGCAAAATTGATTTACCGGTTGATTGGATACGTTTTTGACAAAAAGAATAAAGAATAAAGAGCAAAGAATAAGGATTAAGGCATAAGAGCGAGGATTAAAGAGTCACAAAACTTAATACTTACAACTTAGAACTTAATACCTGATACTAAATACTAATTACTAAACAAAAAATAAATGGCATTACAGTGTGGAATTGTTGGTTTACCCAACGTCGGAAAATCAACACTTTTCAATTGTTTATCTAACGCGAAGGCACAAGCGGCAAACTTTCCGTTCTGTACTATCGAACCTAATATTGGCGTAATTACCGTTCCAGATGCACGCTTAACTAAACTGGCGGAACTGGTAAAACCCAATAAAGTACAGCCCAACACCATCGAGATCGTTGATATTGCCGGACTGGTAAAAGGCGCTTCAAAAGGTGAAGGTTTAGGAAATCAGTTTTTAGGAAACATTCGTGCTACCAGCGCTATCATTCACGTTCTGCGTTGTTTTGATGATGGAAACGTCATCCACGTTGATGGTTCTGTAGATCCTATTCGCGACAAGGAAATTATTGATACTGAATTACAACTGAAAGATTTGGATACGGTGAACAAGAAGATCCAAAAGGTTGAAAAAATGGCGAAAACCGGTGGCGACAAAGATGCGAAGAAAGCATTTGAAGTTTGCACAATTGTTAAAGCTCATTTAGAATCCGGAAAATCGGTTCGTACTGCTCCTATTTCTGATGAGGACCGAGAGTTTATCGAAGATCTGTTTTTACTAACCGAAAAGCCGGTGCTTTACGTGTGTAATGTTGACGAAAAATCGGTTGTAACCGGAAACGATTATGTAAGCCGCGTAAAAGAAGCAGTAAAAGACGAGAACGCCGAAGTGTTGGTTATTTCTGCTCAAATTGAAGCTGAAATTGCCTCATTAGACAGTTACGAAGAGCGTCAGATGTTTTTGGAAGATCTTGGACTGGAAGAATCCGGCGTAACCAAATTGATTCAGGCAGCTTACAAATTATTAAGTCTGGCCACGTATTTTACTGCCGGTGTGCAGGAAGTTAGAGCCTGGACTATTACACAGGGTTTCACTGCTCCGCAAGCTGCAGGTGTAATCCATACCGACTTTGAAAAAGGTTTTATTCGTGCAGAAGTGATTAAATACAAGGATTTCACCACATTAGGTTCTGAAGCTGCTTGTAAAGAAGCTGGTAAATTAAGTGTTGAAGGGAAAACTTATATCGTGGAAGATGGCGACATTATGCACTTCCGCTTTAATGTGTAGGTTCTATTGCCCCATAAACAGGTAATTACTATATTTGCCGACCTGTTCCCGTAGTTCAACGGATAGAATTCTGGTTTCCGGTACCAGTGATATGAGTTCGAATCTCGTCGGGAACACATAACATGATTGTTGAAATTTCCAGCAAAGGTTGCTCCAAAAGGAGCAACCTTTTTTTAGGTTAAGATTAGTAGATTGATATTGCTAATATGCTTAATCCCACATTAACCACCACCTTATATTTTTGGTGGGATCAATTTTATTTCTGAATCCGTAGAAAAGCTTCGCCTAAACCATTGCAAAATGACTCGATATGCTTTGTTGGGTTTATCTAGTTAAACTTTTCGTAACGCATTCTAACAAAATTAAATACGCCGTAACAAATTAATCCAAAACCAACTGATCCCAATAAATAAGAGCCATAAGCCGCTTCCTGTAAAAAGTCGAAAGCTTTGGAGGTATCGCCGGCTTTGGAGGAATTTGCATGTAAAGCCGCTTTTAAAAACAACCACGCTAATAATAACCAAACAATACCGCGTGCCACGTATCCAAGCTTTCCGGCGGTCATCAATAGTTTGGTATTATCACTTTGTCCAACCCTTTCAACAAGCTTTTTGTATTGTTCAGAAAATCCATACCAAATCTGGAAAATACCAACGCCAAGGAGGATGGCTGCTGCGATTCCCACCAGCCATTCGCCGAACGGCTTAGTCAGCAATTCGCTTACCATCTCCTGCTTTTTATCGTCAGAATCAGATCTGTTAGAAACCAACGCTTCTATGGCTCCCAAAGCGAGAGAACCGTAAACTAAGCCGCTGAATAAATAGCGTGCTCTTAAAAAAATGCCTTTGGCATCGTTGCCTTTATTTTTTGAATCGCCAACAGATTGTATTCCACGCCAGATAGAGTAACAAATCAATCCAAAGGCAATTAATCCCATTATTATTTGTCCGCCTGTTTGCTTCAGTACAAATTCGAAAACTCCATCTTTATCCGTATTACTCGCATATCGGCCCACAATATTGAAGGCAGCCATCAATGCAAGTAAGCCCATCAGGCAATAAACAGTGCCTTTTGCTATTAGTCCAGCCTGTGCAAATTGTTTTTCATAGGACGTTATTATTCTCGCTGAAAGCATATTATACTTTTTGTGTAAATCTTCTAAAACCAGCATACATCCTTCAATGGTTAGTCTGCGGCATCATTATAACAATGAAACTTTAAATTGTTTTGCCATTGCTAACAAGTTGGTCTGAGGCAAGCTTCCATCAGGCACCTAGCTGCTTGTAGAGTTTGTAAGGATTTACGCGTCGAAAAAAAATGATCTAATATCGGAATTCCACTCGGTGAGTGTCGAAAATGATATAAAGGTTGATTTATGTAACCGAAGAATGTTTGACTTTCAAACTTCAAAATTTAAATATGAAGGGATATACTGAAACAACGTTACTTGTTTTAAATCAACTATCCTGAAAACCATTTCGATTAATTAAATTGAGTTTTACACGATACCGCATGCTTGCCACGTGCAATTTTTGTCTCGTCAGAATTATAAACAATATAAAAATTAAATTTCTGGGTCTGTGCCGGAGACTCGAATTAACGAAGTGAATGATAGGCTTGCACCAGCTGAGAAATGGTGATGCTTTAATTATTTAACCAAAAGGATGCTAATTATAGCAAAATTTTAGTTTTCTTTTGTAGAGAGCATACAGGAAATCGGTTTTTACTTAATATCATCTTTGACGTTGAAAAATAATAGAGGAGAATTATAACATTTAAACCAATATCACCATTTAAGATTTATGCTTTTAGGACAAAATTGAGTTTGGAGAGAATTTTTTAATACCGCTGGCAGCCCATTGATTGAACTGAAGCCGAGATATTCATATCTGTACTGATCGCATCTTTAATATTGAAATTTTTGGTTTGGCAAAAAGGGCAGGCATTAACAAAGCCTTTCGAGTCAATATATAAAGTCCGGTTTCCCCCAGACAAACATCCTATTCTGCGCTGATGATAACCGTGATAAACAATTACCGGGAAATCGGCGTATGCCGGATCAAAGTTTAGCGTATGATAAAATTTTTCGAGCATACTTACTTGGCTTTCATCCAGGCAAACATCTTTTCCTTCATAGTGCCCGATGGCTTTTGGTTCCAGAATTTGGATGAAGGGCACGTTTAAACTTTTTGCCAGTTTCGCATACTTCATCAAATTCTCCCAACTGATAAACGACCGGGTGGCACAGATGGTTAGAACAATTAGCAGGCTATGCTCCTGCGCATGTCTTATAGCCAACATTACATCATCAAATGAATTCCGGAAACCCCGGAAAGCATTATGTATTTCAGGGTCGAAATGATCCAGACTGATGACCACCCCGGTAAGTCCGGCCTGTTTTAATGAAGCGGCATTGGCGGCCGAAAAATTAAATCCGGATGTCAGCACATAAAACTCTGAATCTTTGCTTCCGCCTGCAACAACCTGCAACAAATCTTTTATTCTCACCATGGGCTCACCCCCACTTAAATGAAATTGGGAAATGCCATCATCTTCAAATTTAGCAACCACGCTTTTTAATTCGTTCAACGAAAAGCTTTCGGGCTTGTTCAGATTGTCCCACTCGAAACAATGCTCGCATTGCAGTGGACATTTACTGGTTATTGCAAAGAATATGAATGTAAGGATGTTTACTTTCTTTTTAATTGGCGAGATACGATGAAATTCAGCTTCGATATATTGATCAAAAGCTTTTGAAGGATAGCCAGGGGCATAAATATGGTGATAGAATTTATCTCCTACCTTTACAATTTTGGTATCACTTCCGCCCAGAACTGACTTCTTAAATAAATACAACGCTTTTAATACATTTACAGACCGATCAAGCGAACCATAATTAAGAATGGCCAGCCTAAATATATGTAAGCCTGCCCTTAACTTAATCCACCTTTTTTGCCAGCCCTGTAAAATTTGCATATTATAACTTCCACAGTTATGCAGCGGTTGAGTTACTGTCAGACTGTTGACTTTTTCAGCATCCAACCTGGAACCAGTAATGGATTCGTTGCTAATCATCCGCTTATTTTTGAGCGCTTAAAAGCGTATTCCATGATTCTGAAAACCGTTGCTTACTGTAAGCTGCGAAAGCACCTGGCTTTTTGAAACTCTTTAGGAACGCCGTTTTCGGTGTTCCTTTATAACTTCTAACATGCTCATAATAGCCGCTGCTATGAAGAAAAACGGTTTGAACTTTTCCGTCGGCAGCTGCCTTATTCTTATATTTCAGAATAGTAGCATCGCCTATATTCGGCTGGTCTAAAAACTTTTTATCGGCATGAAGGATAGCGGGCAACACATTTAATTGATGTTCATTTATGGCTTGATAAGGTTTTATCCTGCTGATTTTAAAAGCTTCGTCTTCAGAATAATCAATAGCTACATAATCCAGCTCCCAAAATAGATAACCACATGATAACCTTACTTCTGCCTGTTCATTAGCGGGAAGTTCTAATGGAATAACTATTTCCCGGTTTAAAAGCGGACCTATAGTATTAAGTTTTTTAACTTCTTTCCAGCCTTCACCCGTTTTTACTGAAATGGTTAAGGGGATATTTTGCTCATTAATCCATTTTTGCAATTTGCCGGCCGGCACCTTTTCCTGTTTTTTAATCCAGATTGGATAATAGCTGCCAAAGCCACTTGTAAATTCCCCATATAAATTGTCAAACCAAGATGACGATTTAAGGTTCAGTACCAGTTTAGCCTTTATGCTTTTCTGGTCATTCTTAAAATTAAGAAATAGGTCTTCCGAGTTATTCAGGCTATTGGGATCGTTAAACAAACAACTTTTATTGTCCTTAATCAACACCAAAGACATTACATCCTGTTGTTTGTTTAAAATTGCTCCGGTAGGTTTCAGCGGTTTCGAGATACTGTGTACCTGTCCTTCCGGATCGATCAACATTTTCTGGTGTGGCTCGTGCTCTACAACCAGTAAATCCAAAAAATCTGTATGCTGTATCTCCGGTAGTTCGTTACTGATTTTTAGGGTAAATGTGCTGTTTGCTAATGGCAGCTGCAAAGGCAGATAATCATCTCGCTGCAATTGCGGGAAAATAGCTCCGCCATAAAGCTCACCCTGCAAAACATAGCCTTCGCCATCGTAGACACTGATGTATGGGCAAGAGGAACCAGGTTCAGGTTCTTGATAAGTTGCAGCCGCAATAACAGCTGCTACCAAAACAGCTCCGAGCCCTATGCCAAGGGTCCCCAAAGTATAACTTGAGCTTGTCCGCAGTTTATTAAATTCGATGACTTCTATCTTCTGAATATCTGCAAGTGCAAGAGTATACTGCCTGGTTGTATCAATTCGCAAAGTATCAGAGATATATAAATGCACTTCTTTGAGAACTACATCCTCCTTTTTTGCTTTGGAATAAGTATACCTATTTTTCCTTAGTTTGGCATATCGTTGATGTTCGAGCGGAACCCCACCAAGATTGGCAGTTAATGTCATCGCGGTTTGATCGAACACAAGGTTATTCAACGAATAACTGTCAGTCCCTTTCCTTAAAATAAAATAGCGATCTTCTTGGGCTAGCTGCTTTAATGTTGATTGTTTATTCTCTACATTGGAGGTGTTTACACCAACCGGCCGGTAAAAACGATGACAACTAAAAAATAAATTAACACATGAAAAAAGCAGAATATAGGCCACTATTTTCCTTAGGAGAAGATGAGGTTTCATAAGCTTGATTTAAATGATAATAAATTATATTAATAAATATAAAAAATTGTACGGCCAAATGGAATAATGTCGGTAAATTAAATAATGGGAATAATAATCAACACGATGTTTTCTGGTCAGGGAGATGATGTTTCAAAGAATGTCGATCTGAAAAAAAATACTGTAACCGCCTTAGCTAATTACAGCCTGCAGCAAGTTATTGATCCCAAGATCCACTATTCCCATTTGCTGGCAACAACCTCTTGTCCTGATTCCATCGCTCCATCGCTTGGCCAATGCCTCAATCAAGTTTTTCACCCTTTGTTAAGCAACCTTCATACTATTGATATGGTGCAGGGCTGTGCCGGCGGCGTGTCGGCACTTATTCTTGCCTCACAGTTGGCCGAACTTAATAAAAGCAATGTGCTGGTAGTAGCATCGGATGCAGCCCGGAAAGCCACTTCCCCCAGCAGCCCGGTATATGAAGTTTTTAGCAATGGCGTTTTTGCCTGTTGTGTTTCGGTAACTGATAGCAATAAAGGTTTAATCCATCACCAAAGCAAACAGTATAAAGATCTTTACAACGTTGTAAAGATCAGCCTCGGGCACGATGCCGATGAGATTATTGCCGCTAACAAGGAAGAAATTCTGATAGACTCCCGCAAGCATTTAGGTCTCCGGTTAGATAATCAGTTAGCGATTAAATTAATGAAAGAAGCAGAAAAGTTTTATTTGGATTTCATTTCAACAACCGGTCATCCGGATGTCCTGATACTGCACCAGGTAAATGAGCCAATCATCAATCATCTTGAACAAGTTTTCTCAAAATACCCATTACGTTTTATAAATATGGCCGCCGAAACCGGCAATTGTGGCTGTGCCACTACAGGTATTGTTTTAGACCGCATAAAATCCGAAATTGAAGAGAAAAGAGTGATGATCTGCAGTTTCGGTACGGGCGGGGTTATCACTGCAGGGCTTTGGCAGTTTTAAAATGGATCTGATGGAGAAATATTTTTGGATGTTAAGTACTTTTACCGTTCCGGTATTATTCCTGATTATCACGATTGGATTTTATTTGACTTTTTATTTCCGGAAGAATAATCTTCACCAAAAAAACAAAATTCAATCAGATCAGGTTTCAGCAAGCCAATTTCGTAGAGAACTCATTTATAGCTTTATTTCATTAGTCATATTTGCAATTTCAGGGTACGGATTATTCGTGTTATTTGAACGCGGCAATACTTTAATTTACATGAAGTTAAGCATGCTTGATGTTCTTTATCTTCCGGTATCCATCCTCTTGATGATGCTTTTTCATGATATGTACTTTTACTGGACCCATCGCCTGCTGCACCAACCCGGCTGGTATCAAAAGATCCACACCGTTCACCATCTTTCATCCAACCCATCCCCTTTTACCTCTCTTTCATTTCATCCAGTCGAAGCAGTTATACAGGCAGCGGTACTCCCCATAATGTTTATGATCATTCCTGCACACCCGTTAGCGATGTTCAGTTTCCTAATTTATATGGTTTACAAAAACGTTCATGGCCATGCCGGTTATGAATTTACCACGCAAGTCCATCGGGAAAAAGTCTTGAACCGACCACTGAATTATTCCATCTATCATAACTGGCATCATCTGAAAAGCAGGGATAATTACGGATTGTATTTTACGCTTTGGGATAGGTTGATGAAAACTTTTAAAGAAGATATTAACCGTTTCAATACCCCTCATCACCATTGACACATTTGTTCCGCCCTGCTGGCGAACAAGTGCTGCATGCACTAATGAAACTTGCGTTAACTTTAAACTGGCAACTACCAACTACCTAACGTTTACTCCTTTAGCTACCGGATGTTCCGCTGTAAATTTTAACGCCAGCAAAGCAGCTATCGTTTGAGCCAGTTGCTGTTGGTAAAGCTGCATATCCTGCTTTAATTCACCTTTAGCAGAAATACCGGGTCCGATTAAAGCAAACCAGGTTTCGCCGGAATCTGGAACGTTGCTGCCATGATCGGTCCACTGATTTTTATTCTGATCGCCTCTTCCATGATCTACCGTAATGAGTAAGGCGGTTTTGTTTCGGTAATCCGGATCTTTTTGGATAAAGGTCCAGAGGTCCTGAAGCCATTGATCTACTTGGTGAGCTGCATCCAGGTATGATCTGTAATGACCGGAATGCGCCCATTCATCGGTTTCGCCATAGGCAATGTATAACACCTTCGGATGTTTAGTTTTTAAATACTCCAACGCCGCATAATGCGTAAATACATCTAGGCACTCACCTTCAGTCCAAGGTTTATAACTGTCTGCAAGCATTTTATTGAGCAGCGTTTCATTATCATTTGGATTTTTTCCTCCTGCAGGATCGAAAGCCGAAATAACTGGAAAACCCGCCCTAGGTTCATTCAATATTCTGTCGAAAGCATTCCAAGCCCCAAAAGCTGCAACCTTGTTTCTAAATTTTGGCTGCCGATTTAAAAACTCAAGAACCGAAGTATTCGGGTTATTTGGATAATTATTTGAATTAATTTCTGGATCGGCATACCCGGTAAAAAGCTCGCTGTATCCCGGATATGAGAACCAATGCGAATTGGCATTATTTACTTTATTACCCAGAAGACGGTTGCCGTACAACTGGCCATGCTTGGCAACTGTTCCCCACAAGAAAGGCATCAGTTTTTTCCTGCGTTCATCTTGATTTGCAGCTCCATATTTTTTATAGATATAACTTCTGGCGCCCTGATTAAACCTTTTACTATTGGCAATTACGTTATCCATTCCTTTAAAAACTTCCTGCCAGCGCAATCCATCTGTAGTGATCACTATCAGATTTTCAATTTTTGTTTGCGCCTTCGCCGTGCAAGCAAACATGAAGAGAAATAATAAAAGCCAAACTTTCCGCGTGGTCATCATTAATGTCATGTGATTAGCTATTTTAGGTTGACATAAACGGTTATACTAAGATATTGTAAATTGTAGATTCACAATACATTTAGTTTCCTTATCATTTCTGATGTTTTTATGCTTACTCATAAAGCAAAGAAGTTGCTGAATTTAAAGTAGGACTTAACAAATAATTACAGATTTGAAAAAAGTAATCGATAAAATTCTTTTATAGCCTTCTGTTTGTCCCAAAAGTCTACTTTGGAGTGACGGGGATGCTCATATTGGTTTCATGGATACAAAAGTTGGACAATCAAGTTTTCCTA
>JBDTLL010000057.1:0-11242 GCA_039934815.1 Daejeonella sp.
AATATGGAGTGGATATCTGATCCTCAAATCTGGATTTCTTTAATTACGTTAACAGTTCTGGAAATTGTTCTGGGTATTGATAATATCATTTTCATTTCAATTATGGCAGGTAAACTGCCTGAAAATAAGCAGAAAAAAGCCAGGCAGATGGGTTTGGCTCTCGCCATGATCACCCGGATACTTTTACTTCTTTCCTTAACCTGGATTATGACTCTTGTTTCTCCATTGTTTAATATGGCAGATTGGATTGGCATTAACGAAGGAGAATGGTTTGAAAAACTGGCAATTTCCGGAAGAGATTTAATATTAATTATTGGCGGTCTGTTCCTGATTTATAAAAGCACAACAGAAATTCATGAAAAACTGGAAGGTGAAGAAAGCTCGGTAGACGCAAAAGCGGTGGTCACTTTTTCTGGTGTAATTGTGCAGATCTTATTACTTGATCTGGTTTTTTCTCTCGATTCGGTAATCACGGCGGTGGGAATGGCCGATCATATAGGCGTTATGATTGCCGCTGTAGTAATAGCCGTTGCGGTGATGATGGTTTCCGCAGGCGGAATAAGTGATTTCGTAAACAAGCATCCTACCGTAAAAATGCTTGCGCTGTCGTTTTTGCTGCTCATTGGTGTATCGCTATTGGCCGAAGGTTTTGAGCAGCACATCCCGAAAGGATATATTTATTTTGCAATGGCCTTTTCTGTACTGGTAGAAATGCTAAATCTAAAAATGGGAAAATCTTCTAAAAAGCCGGTTCATTTACACAATGTGCCGGAAGAGCCGCACCATAAATAAGAGCCCTATTTTAAATAACTCTGCAAAGCAATCCCTTTAAATATTCGCCTTCCGGGAAAGAGGACCTTACGGGATGATCTTCAGGTTGCGAAAACTGGTGGATGAACTGAACTTCTTTGTGCGCATCTAATGCTGCCCATGCAATAATTTGCTTGAATAAATTTAAATCGACTGCGCCAGAGCATGAAAAAGTAGCAAGTAAGCCACCTTTTTCCAGCAAATGCATAGCAGTCCTGTTCAGATCTTTATATGCTCTTGAAGCTTTAGTTAACGATGAACGGGAAGGGGCATATTTGGGTGGATCGAGAATGATCAGATCAAATTTTTCTCCGCTTTCGCGAAATTCTCTTAGCTGTTTGTTAACGTCTGATTGGAAAACGCGGTGTTTTGTATTTTGGAATCCGTTTAATTCAATATTTCGCTTAAGTGTTTCCAAGGCTAAAGCCGAACTGTCAACACTACTTACTTCGGCGGCATCGTTCGCCAGTGCATTCAATGAAAATCCGCCCGAGTAGCTAAAGCAATCCAATACCTTTTTCCCTTTTGAATGAGCTGCAACCAATTTCCGGTTATCTCTCTGATCGCAATAAAAACCAGATTTCTGCCCGTCGGCGATGTTAACCTGGTAACGTATTCCGTTTTCTAAAACGTCAACAAATTCAGGCGGTTGCTGTCCGGTTAAAATTCCACCGGAAGAATCCGACAAACCTTCATGCGCCCGGGACGATGCATCACTCCGGTCGAAAATTCCTTTTGGATTTAGAAGTTTTTGCAATTCGTCCAGCACGATTTCTTTGATATTTTCAATTCCGGAAGTGAGGATCTGAACCGATAAAAAATCAGCGAATTTATCTACAATGAGGCCAGGCAAAAAATCAGCTTCGCTGAAAATTAAGCGATAGGTATTACTGTCTTTATTTTCGGCAAGTTCTTGTCTGGCTTTCACCGCCCGACCAATTCGATCCCGCCACCAAAATTCATTAATTTCTGAATTTTCATTCCATTCTAATAATCGCACGGCAACACGACTTTGGTCATTAAAAAAACCGTAAGCCAAAAATTCGTTCTTGCTATCTAAAACTTTTACCAGTTCACCGTTTTCTGGTTTGCCTTTAATGTTTTCAATCGCACCGGAAAATACCCATGGATGTAAATGTTTAACAGCTTTTTCTTTTCCTTTTTTTAATCGTACCGAATGCATGGCGCAAATTTACTATAACATTTCTAAAGATTCAGACTTGCAAAATCAAACAAGAGAAAACATAAGTTGAAATTCAATTTAATTTATTGTTTCTATATTATTGAAATGGCTTTTTAACTTTGGAAATGGAAACAATAAGCTGGGATGATTTTCAAAAAGTAGAATTACGAATTGGAACCATTCTGGAAGCGCATGATTTCCCGAAAGCTAAAAATCCATCGTATAAAGTTAAAGCAGATTTTGGAGAGCTCGGAATTAAATGGAGCAGTGCACAAATCACGCAAAATTATCAACTGGCAGAACTTCCCGGAAGGCAAATAATAGCAGTTTTGAATTTTCCACCAAAAAATATTGCCGGCTTTTTATCTGAGTTTTTAATAACCGGTTTCCCGGATGATCAGGGAAATATTGTTCTGGCATCGGTAGAAAAGTATGTTCCAAATGGCTCCAGATTAATTTGATAAATATAAAAATGAGATATATAAACTTTGAAGACGAAGCAATAGTTCCTGATGATTTCTTTATGAAGGAAGCGCTGAAAGAGGCGCATGTTGCTTTAGGTTTAGATGAAGTTCCTATCGGCGCTGTTATCGTGCACAACGGAAAAATTATTGGTCGTGGCCATAATTTAACCGAACGCTTGCACGATGTTACAGCGCATGCAGAAATGCAGGCTTTTACAGCGGCGTCTAATTTTATCGGGGCAAAATATTTGAAAGATTGTACATTATATGTGACGATAGAACCTTGTGTAATGTGTGCCGGCGCTTCTTATTGGACACAAATTGGCCGGATTGTTTATGGCGCTAACGATCCACAACGCGGATTCACGCAAGTAAAACAAAGGCTAACTCATCCAAAAACAGAAATTGTAAATGGTGTTAGAGCGCAGGAATGTGGCAGCCTGGTACAGGAGTTTTTCAGGAAGAAAAGGAATAAACTTAATACTTAAGAGAACAATTACTAGTGTGGAGACTTATATTTGTAGTATAATTTATAAACCCTTAAATCAATAAGCTCATGGCATTTGAATTACCAGCGTTACCATACGCTCCCGACGCTTTAGAACCACATATCGATAAAATGACAATGGAAATCCATCATGGCAAACATCATCAGGCCTACGTGGATAATTTAAACAAGGCATTGGCAGGAACCGATGGTGAAAGTTCTAAAATTGAAGATATTATGAAAGACATTTCAAAATATCCAATGGCTGTTAGAAACAATGGCGGCGGTCATTTTAATCATTCTTTGTTCTGGACTGTAATGGGTCCAGGTGCGGGCGGAAATCCTTCCGGTGATTTAGAATCAGCAATAAATAGCGCTTTCGGTTCTTTTGATGAATTTAAAAAGAAATTCGCAGAAGCTGGTGCTACTCGTTTTGGTTCTGGCTGGGCATGGTTAACTGTAGATTCTTCGGGTAAACTGCAGGTTTCTTCAACTCCGAATCAGGATAATCCGTTAATGGACATTGCTGAAGTTAAAGGAACTCCCATTTTTGGAATGGACGTTTGGGAACACGCATACTATTTAAAATATCAGAATAAACGTCCGGATTATATTGCCGCATTTTGGAATGTAGTTAATTGGAATGAAGTAGCAGATAGATTTGCGAAGGCAAAAAAATAAATTCTGGCGCAAACAATTAGAATTAGAATGGTGTATTACTTCAATACACCATTTTTTATTTTAAAACTATGAGAAAAATATATTCATTAACTGCCTTACTCGTTATTACTTTACTATCAAGCTGTGATTTGATCGGCGGAATTTTTAAAGCAGGTGCTTACACAGGAATTATTGTTGTAGTAATAATTATTGCTGTTATTATCTGGATCATTTCCCGCTTTCGCGGAAGAAGTTAATCAGTTATAAATTTTCATAACTTCTTTTTTCTTTTTACTGCGAAGTGATTTAGGGACTATTTCCATAATTTCACTTTGCAGTGTATTTATCAAATTTCTTTTCAGAAAGTTTCTGTGTATAACTAAACTTATTTCACGGGAAGGTTCCGGCGATTTGAAATGCCTGATTCTTTCCAGTTGTTTCTGACTGAAGTCTGCTATAGAAAGTTCTGGCAAAATGGTTATTCCATTATTCAGATCAACCATTTTTTTTAGAGTTTCAATGCTGCCCGTATAGTATTCAAAATTTTTGCTCGCGGGACTCGATTTTTTACGGTTGCAAATATTTAAAATCTGGTTTCGCATGCAGTGACCTTCATTTAACAGCCAAATCTCTTCAGTATTTATATCCTTTGCGGCGATGGTTTTCTTCTCTGTTAAACTGCTGGATTTGGATGTGTAAACAACGAAATTTTCGTAAAATAACGGAATCTCCTTTAAGCTTGAATCTTCTAAAGGAGTTGATAGCACCGCACAATCAAGTGTTCCATTTTTAAGATCGGTTATTATTTTTTCTGTCGTATTCTCCCAAATCTGCAATTCTACCTGTGGATATTTATGCAGGAAATTAATGATAACTTGAGGGAATAAATAGGGAGCAATAGTTGGGATAACACCAATTTTCAATTGCCCTTTTAAATCTCCCGCCTTGTCAGAAATTACTTCTTTTAATTTATAGGTTTCATTCAATACCGTTCTGGCCTGCTCAATTATTTCTATGCCAATTTCTGTAGGAACAACTGGTTGTTTGCTTCTGTCAAATAGCTTTACACCAAGAGATTCTTCCAGCTTTTGGATTTGCATACTCAAAGTGGGCTGTGTTACAAAACACTTCTCCGCAGCAAGTACAAAATTTCTATAAGTATCTAACGCGATTATATATTCTAACTGCACTAAGGTCATGATATAAGGAATTGCTATTATTTTATAAATTGTATTGATTACGCTTATGGGGCCTTTAGGTGTAAATTTATTATTTGTCTCGGTCAAAAGACGCATAATCGCCAAACAAAAAAAGGAGACCAGCTTAACTGATCTCCTTTTAAATATAATTTTATGGAGCTTATTCTACCGTAACAGATTTTGCCAGATTTCTTGGCTGATCAACATTACAACCTCTTAAAACAGCAATGTGATAGGATAAAAGCTGTAAAGGAATTGTAGCTAATAATGGTAAAAACATTTCGTCTGCCTCGGGAATTTCAATAGTGTAATCTGCCATTTTTGTAACTTCAGTATCACCTTCAGTAACAATTGCAATCACTATACCTTTTCTTGCTTTAACTTCCTGGATATTGCTAATAACCTTTTCGTAAGACGAGTTTTTAGTTGCAATCACAACAACAGGCATTTCTTCGTCTATTAAAGCAATAGGACCATGTTTCATTTCTGCTGCAGGATAACCTTCAGCATGGATGTAAGAAATTTCCTTCAGTTTTAATGCACCTTCTAATGCAACAGGAAAACCACTTCCACGACCTAAGAATAAGAAGTTTCTGGAATCCTTAAATTTTGCTGCAATCTCTTTAATCCTGTCGTTAGAAGTAAGACATCTTTCTATCAGATTTGGAATATTTTCCAATTCTGTAAGTAAATGAACTAATTTGGATTGAGTTACTTTTCCTCTTTGTTGAGCCATGTAAAGGGCCATCAAAGTCAAGACTGTTACCTGTGCTGTAAAAGCTTTAGTTGAGGCAACGCCGATTTCTGGTCCGGCATGCGTGTAAACTCCCGCGTCACTAATACGTGGAATCGATGCCCCAACTACATTACAAACGCCGAAGATAGTTGCACCTTTCTCTTTCGCAATTTCAATTGCAGCCATTGTATCTGCAGTTTCACCAGATTGGGAAATAGCTATTACAATGTCTTTCTCGGAAATTATAGGATTGCGGTATCTAAATTCTGAAGCGTATTCAACTTCAACAGGAATGCGTGCGCATTCTTCAATTAGATATTCGGCAACTAAACCGGCGTGCCATGATGTACCGCAAGCTATTATAACTATACGATCTATGTTTTTTAATTTTTCTGCGTATTCTTTGATTCCACCCAGTTGAACCATTCCTTCAGCCGGATAGATTCTGCCTCTCATACAATCTCTTACAGAACGGGGTTGTTCATAGATTTCTTTAAGCATGAAATGGTCGTAGCCGCCTTTTTCAAGCATTTCCAGCTTTAATTCTAATTCCTGGATGTATGGAGTCTGCACAACATTATCGATGCTCTTTATTAAAAGTTCATCTCTTCGGATATATGCAATCTCATTATCGTTTAAGTAAATTACATTTTTGGTGTATTCTACAATTGGAGATGCATCAGATGCGATAAAGTATTCGCCTTTACCAACTCCTAAAACCATGGGACTTCCTTTTCTCGCAGCAATAAGCTGATCAGGATCGTCTTTGCTCATAATTACGATAGCGTAAGCGCCGATTACTTCGTTTAATGCAATTCGTACAGCTTCACGTAAATCAACTCCAGTCTGGTCTTTAATATCCTGGATTAAATGAATTAAAACCTCAGTATCTGTCTCGCTTTTAAATACGTGACCTCTTGATATTAATGTTTCTTTTAAAGTTGAGTAATTTTCAATAATCCCGTTATGGATTATAGCTAAATTTTCGTCTCCAGAAGTGTGTGGATGAGAGTTTTTATCGGATGGCGCCCCGTGGGTTGCCCAGCGAGTATGCCCCATTCCCATTTTGCCATGAAGATTTACATCTTTGGTAAAGTTCTCCAGTTCACTAACCTTTCCGGCTTTTTTATAAATATTAAGAGAACCGTTCATTAGTGCCACGCCGGCACTGTCATACCCGCGATATTCTAATCGGTGTAAACCTTTTATAACTATAGGCCAGGCTTCACGATAACCTATATAGCCAACTATTCCACACATAAAGTTTGATTGAAAAAATTAAAAACTAATCTACACAAAATACAGACCAGTTTTTTAATTTTGGTAAAGGGTGTTTAATTAATTTTCGTGTAAAGAATATTAATTTTCATTTTATTGGGCAAATTGCTTTGGCCGCTTCCGATAATTACACGTGATGCAGTGGAGCCTGAGGGAAAAGTTCCCGCGGGACGTGGTGAAGTATTATCAAAAGCAACGATGTAGGCATCGTATTGAATTGCTTTTTCTTTGATTAAATCCTGTATGTAAGAAGTAAGATTAAACTTATACCGTTTCTTTTGCGAATCATAAAATCCGCCAAAGTCACCGTCAGAAAGCGCTCTAAAGTCTCTGTCACTTCCATCCGGAACAAATTGCTTTTGATTTGCAATATCTGTAGTGTATAAAAATAATCTCGGAGCAGGTGTAAAAATACCCATGTTATCTTCCGCAGTAATTATTAATTCTGCTTTGTTAACAACTATGTTTCCAACTTCTTTTAAATTTTTAATAAACGGAAATGACAGTTTAGTTTTAACACCACCCATTGGTTGAATATAGTTGTAATTATAATTCGCAGCAGGTGTATTTAATTGCGTTTCAACGTCCGTTCCGGAATAATCATGGCTGAAAGCAGCAATTACAGGCGCAGATGAATTTAGTAGTGCGAATGAAGTGACGGTAGTATCAATTGCAGTTCCGTTAGGGCTTTTATAGTATAACTCTAATTTACTCCCAGTGGACGATAGATCTAATAGGGTAAGTCCACCTAATCCAGTGCTTTCATTTTTATTTACTGTAAGATAAAGGCCTTTAATGAACTTTTGAAATGAAGTATTATCTAGAAAATTTGCAGGATTGCCCTTTAAGAAGTTATTAGTAATGTATAAGGAGTCTATTGCGATTCTTAATTGTGGAGCTACTTTCTTTTTTACATCTATTTTACCTGTAACAATTTCAGTTATGGCAACGCTATCTTTTATATTTACTTTCGCCAGCTTACTTCCAATGATAGTGGAATTAAAACCTGGGTTAAAAGTATTGTAATATGACTGGGATACTTTCAACTGTTCAGATAAAGTGTGGACCTCAAACTTATGTTCAGCATTAGGATCGCCAAAATACTCGTCAGAATACTTTAGTACCAATACAGCAGAATCTAATACGGGCGCTGTTCCAAAAGTTAAACTACTAGATGGTAAATTTAAAGATGCAGCAATGTTGGAAGTTGTAGTTCCGAAAACAGGATCAGTTAGAAATCCAATCGGATAAGCCGACAAAGAATTTGTTATTAATGAGTCTTCTTTAACTGTAGCAGTTTTAATAGTTACAGTATCTATAAGGTTGCCGTTTATTGCATTTGAGGGATCTACCTCTAATCCGATGCTATCAGGATTTTGACATGCTGATAAAATGAAAAGACTTATTAACAGAGTCAATAAGTCTAGTTTATGTAATTTCATATGTGTACTCTACTGTTTTATGCTACTGAAATAAGTTCTTCTTCAGCAATTTCTTCGTAAAGGTTAGAATAATTTTCGAAATCTGAAGTAGAAATGTATTGTAAAGTAGGTTTTCCCGCCTTTTTAACAAACTTTAACACTTCAGGATTAATAGTTTCGCTAGCTAAAACAATAGCATCAGAATAACCAAGTGCAGCAATATTTAGCGAAGTAATATCTCCACCTTTATAAGCCTCAGTATCTTCAGGTTTCATCCCTTTCATGATTGCTTTTGTAGCAAACTTATCATGCAAATTTTCAGTAAAGCTATCTTCAAACACAGAATAAACAACTTTTGAATTTTTAAAAGTTGGATCGTCTTTGTATAAAGTTTTAAGGTAAGCCGGTACTAAAGAACTCATCCAGCCATTACAGTGAACAACGTCCGGAGACCAACCCAGTTTTTTAACGGTTTCCAGAGCGCCTTTGCAAAAGAAAATTGTTCTTTCATCATTATCTGCGTAGAATTTGCTTTCTTTATCGCGGAATACATATTTGCGTTGAAAATATTCTTCGTTATCCAGAAAATAAACTTGCATTCTTGCCGCCGGAATAGATGCAACTTTAATTATAAGCGGATTATCATTATCATCAATAATAATGTTCATTCCTGATAAGCGAATCACTTCGTGCAAACGATTACGACGCTCGTTAATATTTCCAAAGCGGGGCATTAAAATCCGGATTTCGAATCCTTTTTCTTGCATGGCTTGTGGAAGTTGACGTGTAATTTCAGAAATTTTAGTTAGTTCCAGGAAAGGCGACATCTCATGGGTAATAAACAGAAGCTTAGTTTTTGCCATCTCCGATTAGATTAGTTTTTTTATGTGAGGAAAAGTATTTGGAAGTGCAAATATAAGCATATATTATGAAATATCAACGTTTTATGAAACTTGTTTTGGTGGATATTAAGTATTTACCCATTTTTGGCGGTTATTTTAACGAATTCAAAAATTGAAAATTTTCCACACAAGAGCTGCTCTTTCAGATTATTTAAACACCTCTAAAAACAATCATTTATCGGTTGGTTTAGTGCCCACAATGGGCGCTTTGCATAACGGTCATATTTCATTAATAGATATTGCCAAACAACAAACGGATGTGGTTGTATGCAGCATATTTGTAAATCCTACACAGTTTACAGATCCAAAAGATCTGGATAATTATCCCCGGCCGGTAGAGGCTGATATTTCAAAACTGGAGAATGCAAATTGCGATGTGTTATTTATGCCTTCAGTTTCTGAAATGTATCAGAATAATGAGAAATGGAATTTGGATTTAAGTAATCTGGACGACAGATTGGAAGGTAAATTCAGACCCGGACATTATCAGGGTGTTACACAAATTGTTTTTAAATTATTTGATACGGTTAAACCCGATAAGGCATTTTTTGGACAAAAAGATTTTCAACAATTTTTGGTAATTCAAACCATGGTTCAAATCTTAAAACTGGATGTGGAATTAATTATGTGTCCAATCATCCGTGAAAACGACGGTTTGGCAATGAGCTCAAGAAATATTCATTTATCTGCGGAGGAACATAAAACTGCTCTGGTTTTGAGTAAAGTGCTAAAGCATGCGCAGTTAGATTTTGACAAAAAAAATATTGCTGATCTCAAACAGTCAGCAACGGATCAACTTAATTCTGTACAAGGAATTGACCTTGAGTATTTTGAAATTTGTGACGCCGGAGATCTCAACCCGGTTTCAGATAAAAGCCCAGGTTCTATTATCGCTTTGGTAGCAGCTAAAGTTGGCCGAATTAGATTAATAGATAATATCATTTTAAAATAATTAATATCACAATCAACCTTAGCGCAAGTTTTGAAAGCTTGCTTCACGAAAGTTTTATTAATTTTGCAGCATGATTATCGAGGTTTTAAAATCAAAAATCCACAGAGCAAAGGTTACCCAGGCAGAATTAAATTACGTGGGCAGTATTACTATAGATGAGAATCTGCTTGAAGCTGCCAATATTATTCCGAATGAGAAAGTTCAAATTGTGAATAATAATAACGGCGCACGTTTTGAAACCTATGTTATAAAAGGAGAAAGAGGATCTGGAATAATCTGTTTAAATGGAGCAACAGCTCGCTTAGCGCAGGTTGGCGATATCGTAATCATCATGTCTTACGCCCACATGGATTTTGAAGAAGCTAAAAAATATAATCCTTTATTGGTATTCCCAGACGACCATAATAAACTTCTTCACTAATCTTTTACCTCAATTCATATGACCAAGTCAGAAATCATTCAGCATAAAATTTATACTCAGACTGATTTGCTGAAGATTCTGCACATCTGGAAATTTAAAGAGGATAAAATTGTGTTTACCAATGGTTGCTTTGATTTGATGCACCTTGGGCATATAGATTATTTATCTAAAGCAGCAGATTTAGGTCAAAGGTTAATTGTTGGGTTAAATACCGATGAGTCTACCAGAAAATTAAAAGGAAATGGTCGGCCAATAACTGATGAGAAATCTCGTGCTGCAATACTCGCATCCTTATTTTTTGTTGACGCTGTTGTTTTGTTTGATGAAGAAACTCCTTTGGATTTGATAAAATTTATTTGCCCGGATGTTTTGGTAAAAGGTGCCGATTATACAATCGAGCAGATTGTAGGTGCCAATTTTGTTTTGGGAAGCGGTGGCTCGGTAAAAACTATAGATTTCCTTCCGGGATATTCTACTTCCGGAATAGAAAATAAAATCCGAAACAGCTAATTGAAGATTAGTTTCTTTAATAAAATCATTTTAACTCCCGATATCCTTCGTGGCGGATTTCTCTCCTTATATCAGCTATTTGAATGTAATTAGTAGGTAAAAAGCATTCATCTTAAAAAAACATTCATTTTAAATTCTATTTTTGGACATATCAACCATTAATCTATATATGTATTTCAAATTATCAGAGGAACAGGAAATGATTCAGCAGGCGGCAAG
>JBDTLL010000058.1:0-11183 GCA_039934815.1 Daejeonella sp.
GACAGTCGCCGGATTGATTTTGAAGGAACTTCTGTTTCTATTACAGGAGTTGATGATTATATTGCCGGAAACGCCGATTACGAAAAAGCATTATCAAAGTTTCAGCCCGCAGACCATCATATAGTTTTAACGCACTGCCCGCAACATCGGGATATCATTAAAACCCAAATGAATAATGTTCCTATCGATTTCATTTTGTCCGGTCATACACATGGCGGTCAGGTAAAAATTTTGGGTTATGCACCTTTTACACCAGAAGGCAGTGGCAAATACATCAATGGTTGGTACAAAAATAGCGTACCGCAGCTATATGTTTCTAAAGGAATAGGCACCACGGCTTTTCCAATTCGCTTTGGCTCAAGAGCCGAAATTGCAATTTTCAATCTTAAAAAGAATTCGTAAAATCCAGGATTTATTCATCAAACCAACCATCCTGTAAATCATCAATTTCTCTGCGATCGCGTTTGGTAGGACGGCCTGCTCCCCTGTCGCGGGTTAGGCCTGGGGCATGAAAAACTGATTTATAAGCATGCGTTTCTTCAACAGGAGTTAAATCTTCATAATAATTAACGGCCGTTTTGGCATCCACTCTTCTTTCAAGTAAATCTACAACTTTAATTACTTTGCGTTCAATTCCTTTTTGAACTGTATATATCTCGCTAACTTTAACTAAATGAGAAGGTTTTAAATTCTGACCGCCCATTTTTACACGGCCGGCTTTGCATGCTTCAGTTGCTATTGTCCTTGTTTTGAAGGCCCGAATGGACCATAAATATTTATCAATACGTAGTTTTTCTATAACTGCCATAGGCCGCTAATTTACATAACAAATAAAGCAACAAACAAAAAGCGGCATAAATTCCTTTAATTTGTCTATAAATAACACATTATGACTACCGAACTTAAAAAATTAATAGAAGAGGCCTGGGATGACCGTACCCTCATTACCTTTAAAGAATACCGTGACGCAATAGAACGAGTAATACATAATCTGGATTCCGGCCATTTAAGAGCTGCAGAACCCATTGGAAACAGATGGCATGTTAATGAATGGATAAAAAAGTCTATTATTCTATATTTCCTTATACGGGAGATGAAAGAAATCGACGCCGGCCCTTTTGTATTTTATGATAAAATGAAGTTAAAAACCAACTTCAAAGATATTGGTGTGCGTGTAGTTCCCCATGGATTGGCACGTTACGGAGCATTTCTTGGCAAAGGCGTAATCATGATGCCATCGTATGTAAACATAGGTGCTTATGTTGATGAAGGTACTATGGTAGATACCTGGGCAACCGTTGGTTCATGTGCGCAGATAGGTAAAAATGTACACCTAAGCGGCGGAGTTGGTATTGGTGGTGTTTTAGAACCCATTCAGGCTTCTCCGGTAATTATCGAAGACAACTGTTTTATCGGTTCGCGTGCCATCGTTGTTGAAGGCGTTCGGGTAGAAAAGGAAGCTGTTTTGGGTGCAAATGTGGTCTTAACTGCATCAACTAAAATTATTGATGTAACCGGATCCGAGCCAAAAGAATATAAAGGTTATGTCCCCGCTCGTTCGGTAGTTATTCCGGGCTCCTATACTAAAACGTTTCCTGCCGGAGATTTTCAGGTTCCCTGCGCTTTAATTATTGGTCAGCGTAAAGAATCAACAGATAAAAAAACGTCATTAAATGATGCTTTAAGGGAAAATAACGTAGCCGTTTAATTCTCATGGTCTATAAAAGCACGTTTCGCATCCCGAAATTGATTTCATTAAATTTCTAAAAATCTGGAAATGAAACTAGGTTTTGATGGGAAACGTGCTTTACAAAATTTTACAGGCTTAGGCAATTACAGCAGATACATACTGGAAATTCTTTCAGCCAAATTTCCTCAAAACCAATATTTGGTTTATTGCCCGAAAAAACAAATAACCGATCGGACCAAGCATTTATATCGGCTTAAATCTGTAGTCCTAAGATTTCCTGAAAGCAAAGCGCTTAAGAGTTTTTGGAGAAGTTTTGGAATTATTAAGGATCTCCAAAAAGATAATGTTCAACTTTATCACGGATTGAGTAATGAAATTCCTTTTGGTATAAGTAAAGCGGGAATAAAATCTATTGTAACCATTCACGATTTAATTTACATCCGGTTCCCGCAATTTTACCCCTTGCTGGATCGGAAAATCTACGCTTTCAAATTTAAGTTTGCCTGCAAAAATGCAGACAAGATCATCGCGATAAGCGAACAAACCAAAAAAGACATTATTCAGTTTTTTGGCATTCCTGCGAATAAAATTGAAGTGATCTATCAGAACTGCAGCTCCATATTCAGCGAAACAAAAACAGAAACTGAATTGCTGGAAATTGCCGCAAAATATTCTCTTCCTTCAAAATATTTGTTAAGTGTTGGTTCTATTGAAACCCGAAAAAATCTGCTCCTGATTGTAAAATCGTTAACATTGATTCCAACCGATATTCACCTGGTAGTTGTTGGAAAAGAAACTGCTTACACAAAAATTGTTAAAGATTATATCGCCAGTCAAAATTTGGTAAATCGTGTTCATTTCCTGAAAAACATTCCATTTTCAGAATTACCTGGAATTTACCAGTTGTCAGAAATTTTTATTTATCCATCCAGATTTGAGGGATTTGGAATCCCAATTATTGAGGCTTTACAGTCGGGCGTTCCGGTAATTGCGGCCACGGGATCATGCCTTGAAGAAGCCGGCGGCCCGGATAGTAGATATATTCATCCGGACAACGAAAAAGATTTGGCTGATACAATTAATTTTATTTTGGGTAATCCCGATGAAAAACACAAAATGATTGAAAGCGGCAAGGAATATGCGAAGAGATTTGCTGATGAAATAATCGCCGGTCAGTTAATAGAACTATATCAAAATACGTTGAGAGATGCTTAGAGACGAAGTTGAAAAAGCTTTAAAAGTTTTAAAAGAGGGTGGAATTATCCTCTATCCTACGGATACCATCTGGGGAATTGGTTGCGATGCAACAAATGAAGAAGCAGTTGCAAAAATTTTTAAAATAAAAGGCAGGGAAGAAAGTAAAAGCATGATTGTTTTGTTAGATACCGACAACAAACTGGCTTCGTATGTAAATAATATCCCCGAAATGGCGTATGATTTGATTGAGTACGCAGAAAATCCATTGACAATTATTTATTCGGGTGCAAAAAATCTGGCAAAAAATGCAATTGCAGCTGATGGTACAATTGCCATCCGGATCGCAAAAAATGATTTTTGTCAGCAATTAATTCAACGGTTCAGAAAACCAATTATATCAACGTCCGCAAATATTAGTGGACAACCATCACCTGCAACGTTTGATGAAATTGCTGATGAAATAAAAGAATCGGTAAATTATATTGTGGATTGGGAACAGGAAAAAACAGCTCCCAAAAAACCTTCTACAATTATGAAACTAGAACCTGACGGCAGATTTCAATTTATCAGAAAATAGCAATCAAAATATTAGCTGTAAAACTTCTTTTATAGTATCAGCATTGAATATATTCTTAATTTTGCTAATTCTAATTTCGTAATTTCTAACCACTCGTATAACAAATACAGGCATTTAATTTCTATTAAAAGAGAGATTAAACCTCAACTGATTAATGAAAAAACATCTTCAAAATCCCGTTTTTAAAAAGCTATCTGATCTCGCTCATCAAACAAATACGGAGATTTATGTGATTGGCGGTTTTGTAAGAGATATTTTTCTTAATCGCGGTTCAAAGGATATTGATATTGTTGTTATTGGCAACGGTATTGACTTTGCTGAATCTGCGGCCGAATTATTAAATACCAAAGTTTCAGTATTTAAAAATTTTGGAACAGCCATGCTGCGTTTCCATGATCTGGAGATTGAATTTGTTGGAGCACGCAAAGAATCGTATCGTTCTGATTCGCGAAAGCCGATTGTGGAGAATGGCACTTTGGAAGATGACCAGAAAAGGCGTGATTTTACCATCAATGCGATGGCAATTGCACTGAATAAAAAAACGTATGGTGACCTGTTAGATCCATTTGACGGGATAAAAGATCTGGAAGAAAAATTGATCAGAACTCCGCTTAATGCTTCTGAGACTTTTTCTGATGACCCATTGCGTATGCTTCGGGCCATCCGTTTTGCAAGTCAGTTAAATTTTAATATTGATAAACAAGCTATTGAAGCAATTAAGCTTAACAATGAACGAATTAAAATTGTATCGGCAGAACGAATAACTGATGAACTAAATAAAATTATTCTTTCGCCTGTTCCCTCCATTGGTTTTAAGCATTTGTTTGACACCGGTTTATTGCAGCACATTTTCCCTTTGATGGTAGATTTATATGGCGTGGAAATTATTGAGGGAAAAGGACATAAAGATAATTTTTACCATACTTTACAGGTTTTAGATAATATTGCGGAACATACAAATGATCTTTGGTTAAGGTGGGCGGCAATTTTGCATGACATTGCCAAACCTGCAACCAAGCGATTTGAAAAAGGTCATGGCTGGACATTCCACGGCCATGAAGATAAAGGAGCCAGAATGGTTCCGAAAATATTTGCCTCGTTAAAGCTTCCGCTGAATGAAAAAATGAAGTTTGTCCAGAAACTGGTTCAGCTGCATTTAAGACCCATCGTTTTAGCTCAGGATATTGTTACAGATTCTGCGGTACGAAGATTGCTTTTTGAAGCAGGCGAAGATATTGAAAGCCTGATGTTACTTTGCCACGCAGATGTGACAACAAAAAACGAGTATAAGGTTAAAAAATATCGCAAAAACTTTGAGCTGGTACTACAAAAGCTTAAAGACGTGGAAGAGCAGGATAAATTAAGAAACTGGCAGCCACCGGTAAGCGGCTCTGATATCATGGAAACATTTGGAATAAAAGCCGGTAAAGAAGTTGGAATAATTAAAAATCAGATACGCGAAGCTATACTTGAAGGAGAAATAAAAAACTCCCGGGAGGAAGCGATTAATTATATGATTGAAAAAGGTAAGGATTTAGGCCTAAAGCCCTTTACGGGTGATAATTAAAATTGGGCAAAACTTTATTTATCAATTTTAGTTAATCGTTTTGTTGAAATATTATTTTTGCAGCAAATACTACTAATAAAATATTAATGGCAGTTTACAGATTTAAGGTTTCTTTTGAGGATTATGATGATGTTGTGAGGGAAATCGACATTAAATCAAACCAAACGTTTCAGGACTTGCACTTTGCGATTCATGAAACCACAAAATATAATCCCGAAACATCTTCTTCGTTTTATGTGAGCAATGATCAGTGGATTAAAAGTGATGAAATTGCCTATTTGCCCAATGAGCGCAAAGTAAATAATGGCGTGGTTACCATGGATAATTCAAAACTGAGTTCATTTATTGATGATCCGCACCAAAAATTCTATTACACTTATAATTTTGAGCGCCCTATGGATTTCCACGTGGAGCTGATCAAAATTATTTTAGATGCCGAAGCTGGAAAAACTTATCCATTTTTAGTACGCAGCGCCGGAGAACCACCACGTTTAGCGGGGTCGAATTTAATCCCGCCTGCTGCAAGTAAAGATGACGATTTTGATTTTCTGAATGAGTTAAATTTTAGTCCCGAAGATCCTGAAGAATTAGAAAAAATGACGGATATGGGAATAAGTTCTGATGGCGAAACTGAAGAGGAAGAAGAATCTGACGATATGGACGAATTCAGCGATTCGGACAGTTACGATGCTGACGATTTGGAGAAAGACGACTATTAGTCTCTTTTGTAAAATCTAATCTCAAACTAATTCTAAATGTCTCAAAAAAACCTGATTGTGATTGTCGGGCCGACTGCTATTGGCAAAACGGCTTTGTCAATCCAATTGGCTAATTATTTCAAGACAGAGATCATTTCTGCGGATTCACGCCAATTTTATCGGGAAATGGAAATTGGCACGGCTAAACCTTCCGCAGTGGAGCTTTCAGCCGCCAAACACTACTTTGTTAACTCCCACTCTATTCAGGATAATTTCAATGTTGGCGATTTTGAAAAAGAAGCAGTCAAACTTCTGGAAAATCTTTTTCAAGAACATGATCAAGTTGTTATGGTTGGCGGCTCCGGCTTATTTATCAATGCAGTTTGTAATGGTTTTGACGAGTTGCCTACAGCGAATGAGGAAACCCGAAATCAGCTAAACGCATTGTTTGCTGAAAAAGGAATCGAATCTCTTCAGGAAAAATTAAAAGCCGCAGATCCTGAGTATTACGACGAAGTGGATATCCAAAATCCGCAACGGATTATAAGAGCTTTGGAAGTGATAGAAACTACAGGAAAACCATTTTCCTTATTTCGTACCCGGATACAAAAAAACAGGCCGTTTAATATCATTAAAATTGGCTTGAACACAGACAGGAAAGTTTTATATGATCGTATTAATTTCCGCGTAGACGAAATGGTTCGAACCGGATTGTTTGAAGAAGTTGAGTCGCTTAAAGATTTTCGCCATTTAAATCCCCTGAAAACGGTAGGTTATTCGGAAGTTTTTCAGTTTTTGGATGGGGAATTATCTCGTGAGGAAGCTGTTGAAAAAATAAAGCAAAACACGCGGCGTTTTGCAAAACGACAAATAACCTGGTTTAAAAAATCAGAAGATATAAAATGGTTTGAACCAAACCAGTTTGATGCAATTATTGAATATTTAAATTCTATCGCTATCGTCCTGAATGCGGGGAGTAAAGAAATTGAAGAATAAAATAAGGAACGACAGGGTGCTGATAATTTGAACAATTACTAATAGCTTTCCTGCTTCATTTACCGGATGATAATCTCCATATCCGATAGTTGCCCCGGTAATAAAGCTAAAGTACAGGGCATCTGCCCAATTATCCACGTTCTTGTTCAAATAATCTCCGGCAGCGTAAACCACTCCAAAAGAACCAATTACCTCCACAAAATTGAAAAACAACAATATCAATGACCGGTTATGAGTCTTATCATGATTATGTTCCGGAATAAAAATTTTATGGAAAATGTATAGAAACGTTTCTATCAGCAAATAAATATTTATTACAAATAGCCAGTGATGATGCCACAATTCAAAATAAAGCATGAAAAACGGCATCAGCGTTTTAAAAATTATATAAAACTCACCAATAATTTTTCGTTGCTGATAAGATGATTTCCGGGTTAGGTATTCAATATAAATTCCAGGGAAAAAGACCTTTGATAAAACCAGAAACAACCTGAAAAAACGCTCAATACCAAAATCATAATAATTAGTGCTGTTCCAAACATTCACAATTTTTTGAAAATGCGGAACAGGAACAACCCTCCCGACATCTGCCGGGTTTGGACTTCCAAAAACTAATTTTCTGAACTGGCCTCTCACTTTATGCCTGCGCTGTTGGGCCACCAAAATTCATCGGGAAAGCCGGAGGTTCATCATTTATTTTAATTCTGCCATTGGCAGCTTCAAATTTTTCTATATTATCTTCCAGAGCTCTTAAAAAACGTTTGGCATGTTCCGGAGTTAATACAATTCTGGATTTCACTCTTGCCTTTGGCACACCTGGCATAACTCTGATAAAATCGGCAACAAATTCGGTATTTGAGTGCGTTATAATTGCCAGGTTAGAATAAATCCCTTCAGCAACTTCTTCAGAAAGTTCAATATTTAACTGATTCTGATTTTCTTGTTCTTCCATATAGTAAAAATATAAAAATATGCTTTTAAAATTTAGCAATTATAAATGATGTTGTATAAAAAAAGTCCTTCCATTACTGGAAGGACTTTAGATTTTATTTAAAGTTAGAATTACGCTTCTACTTCTTCTTCTTTTTTAGAAGCCATCAGCTTATCGTATTCTTCCTGAGATCCAACAATGATTCTTTCGTAATGACGTAAACCGGTACCAGAAGGAATTAAGTGTCCAACAATTACGTTTTCTTTCAATCCTAAAAGGTTATCACGCTTACCGCTGATAGCTGCCTCATTCAATACCTTAGTAGTTTCCTGGAAGGAAGCCGCAGAGATGAATGATTTAGTACCTAACGATGCACGAGTAATACCCTGTAACATCTGACTAGAAGTTGCCGCAATTGCATCACGAGCTTCAACCAATTTCATATCCTTACGTTTTAACACAGAGTTTTCGTCTCTTAATTTACGTACAGAAATAATCTGACCTGATTTCAATGTAGTTGAATCACCTGGCTCGGTAACAACCTTCTTGTCATAGATCTCGTCATTTTCTAACATAAAGTCCCAACGATCTACAAGTTCTTTCTCTAAGAAACGAGTATCACCCGCATCTTCGATCATCACTTTCTGCATCATTTGGTGAACGATAGTTTCAAAGTGCTTATCGTTGATCTTCACACCCTGCAAACGGTAAACTTCCTGAATACCATTAACCAGGTATTCCTGAACCGCTGCCGGTCCTTTAATAGAAAGAATATCCGCAGGAGATATAGAACCATCAGATAATGGCATACCTGCTTTAACGAAGTCATTATCCTGTACAAGAATGTGCTTGGACAATGGAACAAGGTATTTCTTAATCTGTCCGTCTTTAGATTCGATAGACATTTCGCGATTACCACGTTTAACTCCAGCTAAAGTTACAACACCGTCAATTTCAGTTACAACCGCAGGATTAGAAGGATTACGAGCTTCGAATAACTCCGTTACACGCGGTAAACCACCTGTAATATCTCGTGTTTTTCCGGTAGAACGAGGAATCTTAACGATAACCTGTCCCATCTTCACTTTTTCACCTTCGTCAACCGCAATGTGTGCGCCTACCGGGATGTTATAACCTTTTAAACCATTACCTTTTTTATCCGCTACGCGAATGATTGGGTTTTTAGTTTTATCACGGGTATCAATAATAACTTTTTCTCTGTGACCAGTTTGCTCATCAGATTCTTCACGGAAGGTAATACCTTCAATAATCGCTTCAAATTCTGCAACACCCTCGAACTCGGAAATAATAACCGCGTTATATGGATCCCAGCTACAAATACGATCACCTTTAGAAATCTGAGCACCATCCTTAACATACAAATAAGCTCCGTATGGGATGTTGTTAGACATGATCATTTTGTTAGTTCCTGCTTCAAGAATACGGAACTCACCAGAACGGCCTAAAACAACTTCCAATTCGCCTTCTTCTGTTTTATGGCTTACAGTACGAACGTTTTCAAATTCAATGATACCATCAAATTTAGCGTTGATCTGAGATTCTGCAGCAATGTTTGATGCAGTACCACCCACGTGGAATGTACGTAATGTTAACTGTGTTCCTGGCTCACCAATTGACTGAGCTGCAATAACTCCAACGGCTTCACCCATCTGAACACGTTTACCTGTTGCCAGGTTACGTCCGTAACACAATGCACAAACACCACGCTTACTTTCGCACGTTAATACAGAACGAATTTCGATTCCTTCTAATGGAGAATTTTCAATTTTATGAGCAATATGTTCTTCGATATCAAGACCTGCATGAACTAATAATTCGTTTGTTAACGGATCATAAACATCGTGCAAAGCAGTTCTACCTAAAATTCTATCATATAATGGCTCAACAATATCCTCATTATCTTTCAGGGCAGTAGTGTAAATACCTCTTAACGTTCCACAATCAACTTCACCCACAATCATATCCTGGGCAACATCGTGCAAACGACGAGTTAAGTAACCCGCATCAGCAGTTTTCAATGCAGTATCGGCCAAACCTTTACGAGCACCGTGTGTAGAAATAAAGTATTCTAATACTGATAATCCTTCTTTAAAGTTGGATAAAATCGGGTTTTCAATAATCTCACCACCTGAACCTGATTTCTGAGGCTTAGCCATCAAACCACGCATACCGCATAGCTGACGAATTTGCTCCTTAGAACCACGTGCTCCGGAATCAAGCATCATATATACAGAGTTGAAACCCTGATTATCTGATGAAAGAATATCCATTACATTCGCTGTTAAGCGATTGTTGATACGTGTCCAGATATCGATAATTTGGTTGTAACGTTCGTTGTTTGTAATGAAACCCATGTTATAGTTACCCATAACTTCCTGAACTTCTTTAGTAGCCTGAGCAATCAAAGTAACCTTTTCATCAGGAATATTTAAATCCTGAAGGTTAAAGGAAAGTCCACCCTGGAATGCCATTAAGAAACCTAATTCTTTAATATCATCAAGGAACTGAGCTGCACGAGCCATACCGGTAATTTTAACAACTTCACCAATAATATCACGAAGTGATTTCTTAGTTAAAAGCTCATTAATATAACCAACTTCGGCAGGTACACGCTGATTGAACAATACACGTCCAACGGTAGTATCAATTAATTTATTTACAATGGTTCCATCCTTTTCTTTCACATTGGTTTTCACCTTGATGAAAGCGTGAAGATCAATCTTACGCTCGTTATAAGCGATGATTACCTCTTCCGGAGAATAGAAAATCTGATCCTGGCCTTTTACCACACGGCTATCATCTGTACGACGACCTTTAGTGATATAATACAGACCCAAAACCATATCCTGAGAAGGTACAGTAATTGGAGTTCCGTTTGCCGGATTCAAAATATTGTGTGATGCAAGCATCAGCATTTGGGCTTCCAAAATTGCCGCATTACCTAATGGTAAATGCACAGCCATCTGGTCACCGTCAAAATCCGCGTTGAATGCAGTACAAACTAAGGGGTGTAACTGGATTGCTTTTCCTTCAACCAATTTTGGCTGGAAAGACTGGATACCTAAACGGTGTAATGTAGGCGCACGGTTTAATAATACCGGGTGACCTTTCAATACATTTTCTAAAATATCCCAAACAATTGGATCTTTACGATCTACAATTTTCTTTGCTGATTTTACTGTTTTTACAACACCACGCTCAATCATCTTACGAATAATGAACGGTTTGAAAAGCTCGGCAGCCATATCTTTTGGCAAACCACACTCGTGCAGTTTCAGGTTAGGTCCTACAACAATTACAGAACGTGCTGAATAATCCACACGCTTACCTAATAAGTTTTGACGGAAACGACCTTGCTTACCTTTCAGAATATCTGAAAGAGATTTTAATGCACGGTTACCTTCAGTTTTAACAGCGTTTACTTTACGTGAATTGTCAAATAACGAATCTACAGCTTCCTGTAACATACGTTTTTCGTTACGTAAAATAACTTCTGGCGCTTTAAT
>JBDTLL010000059.1:0-11176 GCA_039934815.1 Daejeonella sp.
TGGGTACAGAAACCCAAGATTGCCGTTTTAGGTTTAAATCCGCATGCGGGAGATAATGGCTTAATTGGCAATGAAGAAATTGAAACCATTAGTCCGGCTATAGAAAAAGCAAGAGCCGAAGGTATTTTAGCTTTAGGTCCGTATTCGGCAGATGGTTTTTTTGCCAGCGGAACTTACAAACAATTTGATGCGGTTTTGGCTATGTATCATGATCAGGGATTAATTCCCTTTAAACAGATCAGTTTCCATAATGGAGTAAATTTCACCGCGGGCTTACCTGTTGTAAGAACTTCACCCGATCATGGAACCGGTTATGACATAGCCGGAAAAAATAAAGCTTCAGAAAATTCGTTCAGAGAAGCTATTTTTGCAGCTGTAAATATTGTAAAACGAAGAAGAGAAAGTGTAGAACTGGCTTCAAATCCACTTAAAGTTTCCAAGTTTTCGAAGGATAGAGATTAAAATTTCTTCGAATGCATTTTTTGCAAAATCCTGATAACTAAAAAGAACTCCTGTCATTTTATAAAAAAGCATTCCCAACTAAATAATTTTTCCTAAATTTGCAGGCTTAATTGGAGTGCTTTGAAACCGTTACAGGAATACAGAATACCATTTACAGGTCTTAAACTAGGTAAACATGATTTTCATTTTGATGTTAATGATGCCTTTTTTAATGAGTTTGAGTATTCTCTTGTAAAGAAAGGAGAGCTAACTGTTGATCTGGTTTTAGATAAACAGGAAAGTTTAATGGTTCTTAATTTTGATATTAAGGGCAATTTGCATTTCAATTGCGATGTTTGTCTGGCAGATTTTCCATCTCGTGTGGATATTGAAGAAAGACAGATTGTTAAGTTTTCCGGAGATGAAAACCTGGAAGATAATACAGACGAGATCATCGTGTTAACACGAAATGATTTTGAGATCGATATATCAAAATTGATCTATGAATATATAACCTTGTCGGTACCTTATATCAGCCGTTGTGATGATGAAGGAAATACCCAATGGTGTGATAAAGAAATGATCGCGAAGCTTGATGAGCTTTCCGGTAATAACGAAGAAGAAACCGACAATGACGACCCACGCTGGGAAGCGTTGAAGAACATAAAAAGTAAATAATTAATACATAGGAACAAATGGCACATCCAAAACGGAAAATATCTAAGTCTAGAAGAGACAAAAGAAGAACGCATTACAAAGCTGAAGCGCCTGGCTTAACTACCTGCCAAACTACCGGAGCAATACACTTACCTCACCGTGCTTATAATGTTGATGGTAATTTATATTACAATGGTAAAATGGTTATTGAAAGTACTTCAATAGCTTAAGTTAAATCCTGAATTGAATTAATTTGCGCATTGCTGAAACATTTTTTTCAGTTTTGATGCTTTAATTCTAAAATACAAGGAATAATTTATTTAGGTGAAGTACTTTAATTATTAAAGAAAATACTTCATCAGAACTAAAAAACTAATTTATCTGATGAAAATTGGCTTAGATATTATGGGCGGAGATTTTGCTCCCAAAGCAACAGTTTTGGGTGCAATAGAAGCCCAAAAAGCCCTTTCAGCAGATCAAAAAATAGTTTTCTTTGGCGATAAAGATCAGGCTCTTGCTATTCTTGCAGAAAATCAGGTAGATCCTGAACTGTTTGAATATGTTCATACTACCGAAGTTATTGGTATGGGAGAACATGCAACAAAAGCCGTTGTATCAAAGCCAAATTCAAGTATCAGTTTAGGCTTCCAGTATCTTAAGGAAGGTAAAATTGATTCATTTTCTTCAGCAGGAAATACCGGCGCTATGCTGGTGGGTGCCATGTTTAGTGTAAAAACGATCAGTGGTGTTATCAGACCTGCTATTGCCACAAACATTCCTAAAATCAAAAGTGGTTTTGGAATTATGCTTGATGTGGGTGCCAATGCAGATTGTAAACCCGATGTACTTCTTCAATTTGGGGTTTTAGGTAGTTTATATGCCGAGCATATTTACAAAATGCCTAATCCAAAAGTGGCGCTGATGAATATCGGCGAAGAAGAAGAAAAAGGGAATATGCTTACTCAGGCAACCTTCCCATTAATGAAAGAAAGCACCTTATTTAATTTTGTTGGTAATATAGAAGGGCGTGATTTGTTTGATGACAAAGCAGATGTAATTGTTTGCGATGGCTTTACAGGTAACGTTACATTAAAACTTGCTGAGACTTTTTATGTTTTAACACTTAAGAAAGGCTTTAAGGACGAGTTTTTTGACCGCTTTAATTATGAACAATATGGAGGTAGCCCAATATTAGGGGTTAACGCACCTGTTTTAATTGGTCACGGTATTTCTAGTCCGGAAGCTATTAAAAATATGATACTTTTATCCCGAACGATGATTGAGGCCGATTTGGTTGAGAAAATCAGGGAAGCCTTTAATTAATTTCATCCAAAATTTTTCTGTATGCATAAAATTCATGCTGCAATAACCGCGGTTCACGCTTACGTTCCCGATTATATTTTAACAAACAAAGAGCTGGAAGGCATGGTAGAAACCAACGACGAGTGGATTACCAGCCGGACAGGAATCAAAGAGCGCCGAATTCTGAAAGGCAATTTTGCCACTTCGGATATGGCCGTGCATGCTGTAAATGGTTTATTAAAAAAACGAGGCATTGATGCTTCAGAAATTGATCTGATCATTTTCTGTACCACTACACCAGATATGGCATTTCCTGCTTCAGCAAATATTCTGGCAGATAAAATAGGTGCTGTAAATGCATGGGGTTATGATTTAAATGCCGCATGTTCAGGATTTGTTTTTGGTTTATCAACCGGTTCTCAATTTATTGAATCCGGAAAACACAAAAAAGTATTGGTTGTAGGTGGCGATAAAATGTCATCGATCATTAATTACAAAGACAGAACCAGCTGCATTATTTTTGGTGATGGTTGTGGCGCAGTATTACTCGAACCTAATACGGAAGGTTTGGGCGTTATTGATTCCATACTAAAAAGCGACGGTTCAGGAGGTCCTTACCTTTTCCAGAAAGCAGGCGGATCACTTCATCCGGCAACGCAGCAAACACTCGACAACGACGAGCATTATTTACATCAGGAAGGTCAGGCTGTATTTAAATTTGCGGTAACCAATATGGCAGATGTTGCCGCGGAAATCATGGAACGCAATGATTTAACGGCTGATGATGTAGCATGGCTTGCTCCGCATCAGGCAAATAAACGCATAATAGATGCGACAACAAACCGTATGGGATTAAGTCCTGATAAGGTTATGATTAACATTGAACGTTACGGAAATACAACTAACGGAACTATTCCTATTTGTTTATGGGAATGGGAGGATAAATTAAAAAAGGGCGACAATGTAATTCTTGCAGCATTTGGCGGCGGATTTACCTGGGGTTCTGTGTATCTTAAATGGGCTTATTAAATAAATAACCTTTTTAAAAATTTTGTTATAATTTTAGCACGCTAATTTTAATTTTTAAACTAAAAAGAATAAAATGGATATTAAACAAATTCAGGACCTCATCAGGTTTGTCTCTAAGTCTGGAGTTAACGAGGTTTCAATTGAACAGAAAGAGTTTAAAATTACCATAAAAACCAATCAGGCACCTACGTATGTTACGGCAAGTGTCCCGGCAGCACCGGCTGCTCAGGTTTTACCGGCAGCACAAGCTGCCCCACCAACAAGTCCGGCAGAAATAAAAGCTGCAGCGGCTGATGTTGACGATACTTCAAAATATATTACAATAAAATCGCCAATGATCGGTACTTTCTACCGCTCATCAAGCCCGGATAAGCCATTATTTGTTAATGTTGGCGATGAAATTAAATCCGGTCAGGTGGTTTGTATTATTGAAGCTATGAAATTATTCAATGAGATCGAATCAGAAATCTCAGGTAAGATCGTGAAGGTTCTGGTAGATAACGCCAGCCCGGTAGAATATGATCAGCCATTATTTTTGGTAGATCCATCTTAAATCAATTTGTCCGTTAGGATAAGCAAATACAATCTAAATGACCTGTTGATGGGTTGATTGGAAAATAAATCAAATCGACAAATTGTAATTTATGTTTAAGAAAATACTTATTGCAAACCGGGGAGAAATTGCCTTACGCATTATCCGCACCTGTAAAGAAATGGGTGTTAAAACGGTTGCCGTTTACTCAACCGCAGATCGCGACAGCTTACATGTTCGTTTTGCTGACGAAGCGGTTTGTATCGGTCCGCCGCCAAGTAAAGATTCCTATTTAAATATCCCGAATATTATTTCTGCTGCAGAATTAACTAATGCAGATGCTATTCATCCGGGTTATGGTTTTTTATCAGAAAACGCAAAATTTTCCGCTATCTGCCATGATTACGGAATTAAATTTATTGGCGCTACCGCGGAACAGATCAATGGCATGGGCGATAAAGCCTCTGCTAAAGAAACGATGAAAAAAGCCGGAGTTCCAACGATTCCGGGTTCTGAAGGTTTGCTAACAGACGTAAAATCTGGAATCAAGATCGCGGCAGAAATAGGCTATCCAATTATTTTAAAAGCTACTGCCGGTGGTGGTGGCCGCGGAATGCGAATTGTTTGGAAAGATGAAGAGTTTGAACCTGCCTGGGATTCGGCCCGACAAGAATCTGCCGCTGCCTTTGGTAACGACGGACTTTATCTTGAGAAATATGTTGAAGATCCACGCCATATTGAAATTCAGGTAATCGGAGATCAGTATGGGAAAGTTTGCCATTTATCTGAACGTGATTGTTCAATTCAACGCCGTCATCAAAAGTTAACTGAAGAAGCTCCTTCTCCGTTTATGACGCCAGATCTACGAAAAAGAATGGGCGACGCAGCTATTAAAGGTGCAATGGCAGTAAATTACGAAGGTGCCGGAACCGTTGAATTCCTGGTAGATAAACATCGTAATTTTTACTTCATGGAAATGAATACGCGTATTCAGGTGGAGCATCCGGTTACGGAAGAAGTAATAAATTTCGACCTCATAAAGGAACAAATCAAAGTAGCAGCCGGAATACCAATTTCAGGTAAAAATTACGAGCCAACCATGCATGCCATTGAGTGTCGTATCAATGCAGAAGATCCGTTTAATAATTTCCGCCCTTCACCTGGAAAAATTACGCAATTCCACTCGCCGGGTGGCCACGGGGTTCGTGTAGATACGCATGTGTATGCCGGATACCAGATTCCGCCAAACTACGATTCTATGATTGCCAAATTAATTTGTGTGGCTCAAACCCGCGAAGAGGCAATTTGTACCATGGAAAGGGCGTTGAGCGAATTTGTTATTGAAGGAGTTAAAACTACCATTCCGTTTCATTTACGTTTAATGCGTAATGCCAATTTCAGGGCCGGTAATTTTACTACAAAATTCATGGAAAGTTTTGATTTAACGGAGTAAGCATCCAAATTGAAAATTATATCGTAAATACCATTCTGAAATCAAGTAGAATGGTATTTTTGTTTTAAAGAATATATGAGCGAAGAGAGAAGCAATAGCCTGATAAAGGCAGTTAAGGAAAGAGGCAATAATTTAGAAGCCGAAATGTCTTTTTTTGATCACCTGGATGTTCTACGTAAACATTTAATCAGGTCGTCTATTGCAATTGTAGTTTTTACAACTCTTGCATTTGTTTATTACGATTTCATTTTCGACAAAGTAATTATGGGCCCCAAAAAGGCCGATTTCTGGACTTACCGCATGATGTGCATCATTGGCGAGAAGTTTAATCTAGGTCCAGATTTTTGCGTAAAAGATATTCCCTTTAATATTATCAACACCGAAATGGCGGGGCAGTTTACGCTGCAAATGAACTCTTCGTTTATGATCGGTATCGTTTTAGGCTTCCCCTATTTACTTTTTGAAGTTTGGTTATTTATAAAACCCGCTCTATTAGAAGAAGAAAGAAAATCTGCAAGTGGATTTACTTTTTACGCTTCCCTCCTTTTTATTCTCGGAATTTTATTTGGCTATTATTTGATCTCACCATTATCAATTAACTTTTTAGCTAATTATACGGTTAGTTCAGTTATCAATAATCAAATTACCATAGATTCATATTTATCAACAATTGCTACTTTAACGTTAGGCACCGGAATTATTTTTGAACTTCCTATCGTGATTTTTATCCTCTCCAAGTTGGGAATAATGACGCCGGCGTTCATGCGTTCATCAAGGCGATATGCATCCGTTATCATTTTAATTATTGCGGCAGTAGTTACACCAACGCCCGATATTTTAACCATGTTAACCGTGAGTTTCCCATTATTCTTACTTTACGAAATCAGTATTATGGTTTCTGCCAGAGTAGAAAAAAGGAAAATCAAGGCAGCCTTAGAATTTGAAAAGGCAGGTTAAACTATATCTCTAAAATTTTACGTTAAGCTTCTTTCAATATTTATACATTTATAACGATGAATAAAAACTTAACTATTGCCATTGGAGCAGACCATGCCGGTTTTGAGTATAAGCAACTTATTTCAGAATTCCTGGACGAGTACAATATCAAAGATTTCGGAACTTACAGTTCAGATTCCGTAGATTATCCTGATTTTGCACATCCGGTTGCTACTGCTGTAGAATCCGGTGATTTTGATTTGGGCATTCTTATCTGCGGAAGCGCAAACGGAGTTGCCATGGCAGCAAATAAACATGCGGGCATTCGAGCAGCCATTTGCTGGAACGAAGAGCTTGCAGGTTTGGCTCGCAATCATAACAATGCCAATATTCTTTGCCTTCCGGCGAGATTCATTTCTACTGATGAAGCAAAAGCGATCACCCGGAAATTTCTAAATACTGAATTTGAAGGTGGCAGACATGCCAATCGCGTAGACAAAATTTCCTGTTAACCCTAAACTAAACACGAATAAAATAATGAAAAGACAAATCCTATGGATACTGGCTTTAGGTATATCTATACCTGTTTTTGCTCAGGATCCAATCGCACAAAAGTTTGCCAAACAAATTACAGCCAAAGACGCCAAGAAGCATTTAAGCATTTTAGCATCTGATGAATACGAAGGTCGTGAGACCGGAAAACCTGGTGCCGAAAAAGCAGCAAAGTATATTGCTAACCAATTTAAAAAACTTGGATTAGAAGCACCGGTTAACGGTTCTTACTTTCAGGATATCGCTTTGGTTGAAAGCTCTTTTGAAGTAAAAGATTTCAGCATTAATGGAAATGCGTTAACATTTGGAAAAGATTTTTACTTCTCTGGAACACCGGACACGAAAACCATTAATACGAATGAAATTGTATTTGTTGGTTACGGAATTGATTCTGACAATTACAGCGATCTGAAGAATACAGATATTGCCGGCAAAGTTGTTCTTTACATCAATAGTGGTGAGCCGCAAAAAAATGGAGTTTCTGCTGTAACCAAGTCGACAGAAATGTCAGACTGGAGCCGCGGGCGCAAGCGTATGCAATATTTACAGAGCAAAAATCCAGCTTTAATATTATCGGTAAATCCGGAAGTTGCCGGCATGCTTGAAAAAAATGGAGCATATTTCAAATCTGCAGGTGGACGACTTTCACTGAAAAAAGAAGGAGAAGATACCAAAGCACCTTCTGCGGCAGTAGTTAATATCCCGGTATCGGTAGCAGATATGATCCTGAAAAATGCAGGTACATCTTACGAAACTATAAAATCAGCAATAGATAATAGTTCAGAACCTAAAACTCAGGTTATCAAAACCAATTTGACTACTACTTTCGGACAAAAATCTAAAGATGTTAAGTCTGTAAACGTGTTAGGATTTCTTCCGGGTACGGATTTAAAAGATGAGATACTGGTTTTCTCAGCACATTATGATCACATTGGTTTAACTACCAGCGGAACAGACAAAGTAAATAACGGCGCTGATGATGACGGTTCTGGCACTACGGGTGTTTTAGAAATTGCACGTGCCTTTTCCAAAGCTAAAAAAGCAGGTAAAGGTCCACGACGCAGCATTTTATTTTTAAGTGTTGTAGGTGAAGAAAAAGGTTTGCTGGGTTCTGAGTGGTATTCAGAACATCCTGTTTTCCCATTAGAAAATACCATCACTGATTTAAATATTGACATGATTGGTAGAACTGGTTTTGAATACAAAGGCAAAGCCGATTCTGCAAATTATTGCTATTTGATCGGTTCAGATAAATTGAGTTCAGATTTGCATAAGATCAGCGAGAACGCAAACTCGATTTACACCCGGTTAAATATCGATTACAAGTACAATGATCCAAAAGATCCGGAGCGTATTTACTACCGTTCAGATCATTATAATTTCGCAAAACACGGTATTCCAATTATTTTCTACTTTAACGGAGTTCACGAAGATTACCACAAACCAAGTGATGAAGTAAAGAAAATTAACTTCCCTTTACTTGCCAAACGTGCACAGTTAGTGTACTATACAGGTTGGGATTTGGCTAATCGCGATAAGCGACCGGTGGTTGATGTTGAAAATAATATGCCAGCAAGCAGATAACAAAAATCCTCTGAGAGATCAGGGGATTTTTTTTGGAATTATATTTATGACAAGGTAATAATTACCGTGTGGTATAGTTTTTAATAGGAATGATGAGAATTGCATCTCTTTCTCATCAAAATCCCTAAATTCGCCTAATGACCCAATACGCTCCGGAATTTCTTACTACTTCAGCAGAAAAAGCTTTCGACCTCGATCATCGCCGCATCATCAATTATAATATTGGCAAATATGATTCCGCCGTAGAGCGTGGAATTTCTAAATTTTCAAATCTCGAAAATTCAAAACGGAAAGCCCATGTGATCAAGTGGAAAGTGATGGAGAATCTGGATAAATTACTTCCGGAATTTGAAGCCAATTTTCAGCGCAAAGGTGGAAAAGTTATTTGGGCAAATGATGCGGAAGAAGCCAATGCCGAAATCCTCAACATCATAAAAAAAGCCGGCGCTAAATCGGTAATCAAATCTAAATCTATGGTTACGGAAGAAATTCATTTAAACGAATTTCTGGAAAGTAATCAGATTGAAACTTTAGAAAGCGATCTGGGCGAATATATTGTACAGCTGCTTGGGCAAAAACCGTATCATATTGTTACGCCGGCCATGCATCTAAGCAAAGAGGATATTGCCAAATTATTTCACGAAAAATTTGGAACTCCTATAGATGCCACGCCCCAACAATTAACTTTAAAAGCAAGAGAGCTTTTACGCGAGAAATATACATCGGCAGATGTGGGTATTACGGGCGGAAATTTTCTGATTGCCGATAGTGGAAGCTTGGCTTTAACAGAGAATGAAGGAAATGCCAGGTTGAGCACAACCTTTCCAAAAATTCATATTGCTGTAGTAGGGATTGAGAAAATTATTCCGTCAATTACTGATCTTGATTTATTCTGGCCGCTACTTTCAACCCACGGAACCGGGCAAAATCTAACCGTTTACAACACTATTTTGGGTGGCCCGAAGCAGGAAAATGAAACGGACGGTCCGGAAGAAATGTATGTGATATTGCTTGATAACGGCCGAACCAATTTACTGGCGCAAAAAGATCAGCGGCAAGGATTATATTGTATTCGTTGCGGCGCTTGTTTAAATGCCTGTCCGGTTTATAAAAACATTGGCGGTCATACTTATGAAACTACCTACAGCGGTCCAATTGGTTCTGTAATTACTCCGCACATGCAGGGCATGGAAGATTTTAAGCATTTAAGTTTTGCCTCCAGTTTGTGTGGCAAATGCACTGAAGTTTGTCCGGTAAAAATTGATATTCATAAAATGTTGCTTCTAAATCGTAGAGATTCTGTTGTGGAAGGTTTGGTGACGAAAAAAGAAGTTTACACCTGGAAAGGCTGGAAAACCGGGATGTTAAAACGCAAAATGATGGACATGCTTTCAGGAAGCTGGAAAAACAGGATCTTAAAATTCCTTTTCAAGAAAAGCTATGGAACCAACCGGGAAATCCCGACAGTGGCGCCAAAATCTTTCAGCAAACAGTGGAAAGAAGAACATCCGGATTCGTAATGTAAAAAACCGAATCACATTCGGCTTACTTTGAAAAATCTGTATGTTTACTTCCATGAACTTTGACCGCAAAAACCTAAGCGACGAAACCCTTTTAAATTTTTATAAAAATCTTCTTAAACCGAGAATGATCGAAGAAAAAATGCTTATTCTTCTTCGGCAAGGAAGAATTGGCAAATGGTTTTCGGGCATCGGGCAGGAAGCCATAGCGGTTGGAACTACGCTTGCGATGAAAGCGGAAGAATATATTTTGCCAATGCACCGCAATCTGGGCGTATTTACCAGCAGAAATATTCCGTTATCCAGGCTGATGGGACAATGGCAGGGAAAAGCCTCAGGCTTTACCAAAGGCCGCGACCGATCTTTCCATTTTGGCACACAGGAATTTAAAATAATCGGGATGATCTCTCATCTCGGGCCGCAACTGGCACTTGCAGACGGCATCGCGTTAGCAGATAAGTTAAAAGAAAAACAGCATGCCACACTGGTTTTTTCCGGCGAAGGCGCTACAAGCGAAGGTGATTTTCACGAAGCATTAAACGTTGCCGCCGTTTGGGATCTGCCCGTAATTTTTATAATCGAGAATAATGGTTATGGCCTTTCAACTCCTACAAACGAGCAATATCGCTGTGAACATTTGGTAGATCGGGCAAAGGGTTACGGAATGGAAGGACGGCGAATTGATGGCAATAATTTGCTGGAGGTTTATCATAACATCCATGAAATAGCAGAAGATATTCGTAAAAATCCCAGACCCGTTCTGGTAGAATGCATGACATTTAGAATGCGTGGGCACGAGGAAGCTTCGGGAACTAAATACGTACCGCAGGAATTATTTGATGTTTGGTCGGAGAAAGATCCGCTGAAAAATTTTGAGGATTATTTGATTTCTGAAAAGGTTTTGAATCCAGACTTGATCGCGGAAATACGATCAGATTTTAAACTGGGAATTGAACATGATATTGAAAAGGTGTTTTCAGAACCCGAAATTGAGGTGAATACGGAGACTGAAACAGCAGATATGTTCAGTCCGTATGTTTCTGAAAAAATAGATCCCAACACAGATTCTAAAACTGAGCGCAGATATTTAGATGCCATTTCAGATGGTTTGCGACAAGGAATGCAAAAGCATTCTAACCTGGTAATTATGGGTCAGGATATTGCAGAATA
>JBDTLL010000060.1:0-11158 GCA_039934815.1 Daejeonella sp.
CGCCACCTTTTTTTATGAAGAATGTGTCCTGCATATCTCTTGCCGGATGTTCTTCTGGAAAATTTAATGCAGAGAAATTATGCCAGTCGTCTTCAATCTCCGGACCCTCGGCTACGTTAAAGCCTAGTTTTTTGAAAATCTCTATAATCTCTTTTCTTACCAGCGATAAGGGATGGCGTGAGCCTAATTGCATTCCTTCTCCCGGAAGTGTAAGGTCAATTTTCTTATCTGCCGACTCTGAAGTTGAATTTTCTATTTCCTCTTTTAAAGTGTTGTATTTTAGTTCTGCGTTTTGCTTAAACTCGTTTAATACTTTTCCGAAAATTCTTTTTTCATCAGAAGAAACAGTTTTGAATTCTTCAAATAAATCTTTGATGATACCTTTTGTACCCAAAAATTTTATTCTGAAAGTTTCCAGATCGGCAGCATTGTCCGTTTGAAAACTGTTTATTTCGGCAGTATATTGATCAATCTTTGTTTGCATGTTACTGTTTGTTCGGTGTTGTGAACGATTATTTTAGTACGCCTAATTCTTTTCCCACTTTAGTGAAAGCAGCAATTGCTTTGTCTAAATGTTCCTGACTGTGTGCCGCCGAAATCTGAACACGAATACGAGCTTTTCCCTGAGGTACAACCGGATAATAGAATCCAATTACGTAAATCCCTTCAGTTAATAATTTAGCTGCAAAGTCCTGAGCCAGTTTCGCATCGTATAACATGATCGGAACAATTGGATGAACGCCGGGCTTTATGTCAAAACCTACTTCGGTCATTTTCTCTCTGAAATATTTGGTATTGCTTTCCAGCTTGTCGCGAAGTTCTGTTGTTTCGCTTAGCATATCCAAAACAGCTATAGAAGCGCCAACAATAGACGGAGCCAGGGTATTTGAGAACAAATATGGTCTTGAGCGTTGGCGTAATAAATCAATTACTTCTTTAGGTCCTGAAGTAAATCCGCCGGAAGCGCCTCCAAGTGCTTTTCCTAAAGTACCGGTAATAATATCCACACGGCCCATTACATTATGGTATTCATGGGTTCCACGACCGGTTTTGCCTATAAAACCAGAACAATGACATTCATCAATCATCACCAAAGCATTGTATTTATCTGCCAGATCGCAAATTTTATCAAGCTGAGCAATGGTTCCGTCCATAGAAAATGCGCCGTCTGTAACTATAATCCGGTGACGTAAATTTTGTGTTTCCTTTAATTTTTCTTCCAGATCTGCCATGTCATCATGGTTGTATCTGTAACGTTGCGCCTTGCACAAACGCACTCCGTCTATAATCGAAGCGTGATTTAAAGCATCAGAAATGATTGCATCCTGATCATTAAATAAGGGTTCAAAAATTCCACCATTGGCATCAAAAGCTGCCGCGTATAATATCGTATCCTCCGTTCCCAGAAACTTAGAAATTTTGGCTTCCAGTTCTTTATGTATATCCTGTGTTCCGCATATAAAACGAACAGAAGACATTCCGTAGCCGTGAGAATCAATAGCTTTCTTAGCAGCCTCAATAACTTTGGGATGTGATGACAATCCAAGATAATTATTGGCGCAAAAATTAATAACATCTTGTCCGCCCTGAACTTCTATTTCTGCTCCTTGCGGAGAGGTAATAATGCGTTCGCGTTTATATAATCCTGCTTTTTCTATCTCTTCTAACTCGTTCTGTAATACAGGCTGTAAGGTTTTATACATAGCAAATGGTTTTAAAAGTTGTAAAATTAGCAATTCTTCAGACTTGAGCTGTATTTTTAGCAGTATTTGGAAATCGATACCTAAGATTACGTAGTTAGAAAGCCTTTAAGCTTCGATGTAAGTTTAAATTTCGGAATTTTGAAACCAGGTATCAATTTTTATTCTTTAACAATCTTTAACAAAAACGAATAAGCTTGATCTGATTAATTGATACACCTTTAATTATATGAAATTAACTTTTACGTTCCTGATTCTTATTTGCGGTTTTACTGCGTTTTCTCAAACATATAAATTAAGCGGAACTGTCAGTGATAGAGATGGCAAGCCGGTTCCGTTTGTAAGTATTTACGTTAAAAATACCAGTGTCGGAACATCGGCAAATAGTAACGGAGAATATTCTTTACGTCTCAATTCTGGTAACAATGATTTGATTTTTAAAGCGATTGGATTTAAGCAGGAATCTAAAAGTGTTCTTCTAAACGCAAATACAGAATTGAATGTGCAGTTGCAAACCGAGGTTTATGAATTAAAGGATGTTGTTATAAAAGGTGGTGGCGAAGATCCGGCTTATGAGATTATCAGGCGGGCAATTAAAAAACGCAAAACATATTTAAATGAAGTAAATCAGTTTACAGCCGAAGTTTATATAAAAGGACTGCAAAAGCTGTTGGCTGCTCCAAAAAAGTTTTTAGGTAAAGATATTGGCAAAATTGGGCAGGAAATAGGGCTGGATTCCAACCGGCAGGGAATTATCTATTTGTCGGAATCTGAATCAAAACTCAGTTATATAAAACCGGATAAATTCAGAGAAGTCATGCTTTCTTCAAAAGTTTCGGGAAGTAATCGTGCGTTTAGTTTTAACCGGGCTTCGGATATTAAAGTCAATTTTTACGAAAATATTCAGGATTGGGAAGGACTGAGCAACCGGCCGTTTATTTCGCCAATTTCAGAAAATGCGCTATTCTATTATCAATATAAATACATCGGCTCTTTTACGGAAAACGGACTTTCAGTCAATAAAATTCAGGTAATTCCGCGAAGAAACACCGATCCGGTTTTTAGTGGCTTTATTTATATTCTGGAAGATTCCTGGCGTTTACACAGTCTCGATCTTTCAATAACCAAAGCATCCAATATCAATTTTGTAGATACGTTAAAAGTAAATCAGCAATTTATTCCTGTCGGGAAGAACGTATGGATGCCATCGTCGGTCAAGTTTGATTTTGTTGGAGGTTTGTTCGGATTTCGCTTCGGCGGATATTTTATTGCTGTTTATAAAAATTACGACCTGAATCCCAATTTAAATTTGAAAGATTTCACCGAGGTTTTACGAATTGACAGAGATGTTTCTAAAAAAGATTCTGCTTATTGGGCGCAGGTAAGACCGGTTCCATTAACTACAGAAGAAAAAGTAGACTATCAGAAAAAGGAAATTCTCGCGGCAAAAAGAGAGTCGAAAGTTTACCTGGATTCATTAGATAAAGTTCATAATAAATTCAAGCTCATTCCCTTTGTTATTGGTGAGGGTTATCAGGTCAGAAATCGCTTTAAGCGGGAAAATTACAGTTTTAGCTCATTAAAAAATTCAATATTTTATAACACTGTAGAAGGTTTTGGAATTGACTATAAAGTGAGTTACAGCAAAAGGATAGATTCTACATTGAATAAATTTTTGTTATTAAGTTCAAACCTCAGATATGGAGTGGAAAGCCAAAAGTTTTATGGTTCGATATCAGGACGGTTCCCTGTTAAAGAAACTAATTTCAGCTTTGATATTGGTTCAGACGTTCGGGATCTTAATGATTTAGGATCGATATCTGCTTTTGGTAACACCATAAATTCCTTGTTTTACGAACGGAATTATTTGAAGCTGTACGATAAACGTTTCATCAGTTTAAGCGCCAGCAGAAGAGTTTCAAGCGATGTTGTTATGTATTCAACAATAGAGTGGGCGCAAAGAAAAAGCCTTCAGAATACTACAAATTACACTTTCGTGGATGTGAAAGACAGGGAATTTACGTCTAATAACCCATTTGAACCAACTTCCGCTACGCCGCTTTTCCCGAATAATAATTCCTTTAAAATCAAAATAGGAATGCAATTCCAGTTGGGACAAACCTACGCAACCTATCCGGGAGGAAAAGTTTATTATCCTTCCAAATTTCCTTTGTTAGAAATGAACTATACAAAAGGATTTAAAAATATTTTGGGCTCGGATGTTGATTTTGATTTATTTACAGCGAGTTTAAGTAAAAGGGATATTTCCCTGGGTTTGTATGGGAAGTCAACGTTCTATGCCGGTGTGGGAAAGTTTTTAAATTCGAAAAGCGTTTATTATACAGACTATAAACATTTTATCGGTACCCAGAGTTTAAGCTTTGTTCCAAAAATCAATAACTACCTATTTTTAGATTATTACAATTATAGTACTTCCGATAAATTTTTTGAGGGGCATTTTGAACATAATTTTTCCGGATTTATAACAAATAAAATTCCGCTTATCCGAAAACTAAAATTGCAGGAAATAGCCGGAATTAATTATCTGTCGACGCCAAAGCTTAAGAATTATGTAGAAGACTATTTTGGATTTCAGTATCTGAATTTTCGCGTGATGTATGGATTCTCTTACGACTCAGGGAAAAAAGTGGATTCGGGTTTCAAAATAGCTTATGGATTTTAAATCACAGAATTCTAATAAAACTGGACTTAGATATGATTATTGAAATACAGGTATAATTTTTGTCTGGATTGGAGCAAGCAAATATTTATGAGCTCTCCCTCTAATAACAAGTCCACATTAGCCGATGAAACTTTAATAGCTTCCTTTCAAAATGGAAGCCAACAGGCTTTTGCTGAATTATATGATAAATATGCTCCAGCTTTACTTGGGGCTATTTCCAGAATCATAATTGATAGAGAAAAGGCAGAAGAAATTCTTCAACAAACCTTCAGTTTAATATGGAAAAAGAAGGAACTTTATTCTCCTGCTAAAGAAAGGTTTTTTACCTGGATCATTAAAATTGCCCGAAGTGCTTGTTCTGAAAGTGCTACATTAGGAGGGGAAATTAAATGTAGTGAAATCCGCGAAGCGATTAATTTAGTATATGCTAGGGATATCAAAAACTATCTTTTGGAAAAGCAGAAAAAAGGTGGTAAAGAGTTTGAATTACTGATGAAGAAAAAACATTTTCGGGCTTTGGAACTAATTTACTTTAAAGATTTTACCTTTGATGCCGCAGCCAATAAACTGGAAATTCCATTGAGTGAGTTTCGGGTGGAACTTGTGTCTGCAATTAAAGAACTAAAAACTACTCTTGTCGCATGAACCAAATTTCGGAGTTAATTAAATCAGGTAAACTTGAGTCTTATATTCTTGGTTTTGCAAGTCCGGAAGAAATTGTGGAAGTAGAGCTGATGGCTAAACTGCATCCGGAAGTTAAATATGAGCTTGATACTATAGAAACTAATTTAGAACATTACGCGTTTGATAATGCGATTTCTCCAAATCCAACAATAAAACCGTTCGTTTTAGCATCAATTGATTATTCAGATCGTTTATCAAATGGCGAAAACCCAACTTCCATTCCAGTCCTAAACGCAGATTCGAAAATTTCTGATTATGAGCAATGGCTAAATAGAGAAGAAATGGCTTTGCCTGATAACTTTCAGAATATTTATGCTAAAATTATAGGTTACACTCCACAAATGGTGTCTGCAATTGCGTGGCTAAAGGATGTTACCCTACAGGAAGTGCACGAACATGAACTGGAAAAATTTTTAATTGTTGAGGGTAGTTGTGAAATGTCGTTTTTAGATAAACATTATAGTTTAAAAGCTGGTGATTATTTAGAAATTCCACTAAAGGCGCAACATACGTTAACAATTACTCCCGGTGTAATCTGTAAAGTAATTCTGCAAAGAACTGCGGCTTAAATTATTTTATTTTTACCTCGGAATAGTCTACAAACTCCCATTCTGATTTTTTATTGGAGGTAATACGCTTATAATTTACATGATAGGTTTTACCTGTTGCAATTGTAAAGTTAAAACTCAAACTGTTTTCTGCAGGATCTTTAGGGATAAAGCCAGGTAATAAACTATTAGCTATTAATTCGATTTGTGGGTTATTAGACATGTCCAAATGTAAATAACAAATAAATTAATAGCACAGGAAGTTTTGCATCTTACAAATTGTAAAAAGCACTTTACTTATTTTTTAAAATAATCTTTTCAAATTAGAAAACACCTCTTCCGCTTAAGCTGGAAATAAGTAGATAAATTGAAAAGATAAAAAATAAAGCCATCACTACTGATAAAATGTAAAAGATTGTCACTTTTAAATTTTCAGATAAGTGGAAATGGTGAGGAATGTGTGGGAGATGTAAGGACATAATTTTAAAAATTAATTGTTTACACTGACATTTATATATCTGTAAAACAGGCAGTTCTCTAAAAGGTTTTCTCTTCCGGAAAGTAATTTTCAAAAATGGATCTAACTTATATCCTTTGCTGATCGGCTTCTTTAATGTAATCTGAAATTTCTTTGTTCAACTTTTCAGATGCTTCATGAGGTTGTAGTATATCCAGTTCAATTTTTATTAGTGAACTTTTAAAGATAAAAAAGGCACGCTGGCTATCGAATGTTAATGAACCCTGAATAAATTCGCGTTTTTCAAGTTCTGGCAATCTTATCATGGATACAAAATCCAGTTTTTTCAAACTATTTTCGGCCTTATCAAAAACTAACCAGAAAAATCTTTTCACCGGGTCGGATTCAGTTTCAAGAGAATTTTTCTTTATTTCTAACACGCTTAAATTCGCACAATCAAAAAAGTATAATATTTCGAAATTTTTCATCGCGACAAAATATTAGTGGAATTGTTAATACAAAATTAAAGTCTTTTTATAACGCTGCATAACGTTGACGCTAATTATTTGCGGTTGTTATTATCTAATTACAAACGTGTTACAATTGATTTTTTAGATCCGTTTTAACATTGTTAAGCCACTCATCTTTCAAAATGCTTAATACTATACTGTCTCGCCTTGCATTATTTTGCGTGGGCAAATTGCTGCGTAAAACTCCTTCTATTTTACAACCAATTTTTTTCATGGCTTCTATGCTGCGGAGATTATTGTTGTCCGCTCTAAATTCTACACGTTCCATATCAAAAATCTCAAAAGCAAACTGGAGCATTAAAAATTTGCAATGCTTGTTTAGCCCTGTTCTTTGAAATTCTTTTCCGTACCAGGTATAGCCGAGTTGTAAAGTTTTGTTTTCAAACTGAATATCATAAAATCGGGTGCTTCCGGCATATTCGTTTTTCCTATTATCAAAAACTATAAATGGAAACTCTTTTTTGTCCTCCCGGGATTTTACTGCTTTTGAAATATATTCTTGCAAATTATATTCGCCCCATACCTTTTCACGGGAGTATTGCCAGATATCCGGTAATTCATTTGCGAAATGTTTTAGATGAACAAAGTCGCGATTTTGAAGCGGCCGTAACATCGCCACTTCATTTTCGAGTATCAAATTATTATTAAAATCAAAGGCGGTATGCAACATCTTGCAGAATAGAATCGAAATGTGTTTCTAAAATTACTTTTAATTTTTAAGCAAAAAAAAGCCCGCAAATAATTTTACGGGCTTCAATGTCAAACGTATTTTTACTCTGTAACGGCTTCTTCGTTAATAGAACCTTCTGCAATTTTTGTTAATGCTACATCAGTTTCTTTTTCATTATCTAAAGTTTGCTGTAATAAATCTACAATAGTAGAATGTCCCATGTTTTCTGCAAAGGTTCTTAACGTTCCGTAAGTTCCAATTTCATAATGTTCTACTTTTTGAGCAGCCAGAATTAATGCAGCATCACGAATCATGGTGCCTTTCTCTGTATCAGCAATAATGCTGTCTGCTTCGGCAAGTAAACCCGCCATTGCATCGCATTTTTTAGCTACCGGTTTTTCATCCAGTTCTTGAAAAACTTTTTCCAGAGTCTCAATATGAGTTTGAGTTTCTTTGGTATGTTTTTCAAAAGCTGCAATTAATTCAGGGCTTTTTGCTGCTTTTTGCATTTTAGGTAAAGCTTTTACCAAATGATTTTCTGCCCAATAAATATCTTTTAATTCATCAGTGAAGAATTTATGAAATTCAGAATTCTTCATTTTACCCGTTCTACCGGTTGGTTTTTGAGTTTTTGTGTTAGTTGCCATTTTTATGTTTTTTTTAAATGTCATTAATAGATTGTCTGTAAATAACTCCAGTACTTTTTAAATGTTTAAGAAAATGTCAATTCGTTTGAGCGGCTTATTAAATCACGTATTTATCGCGACTGAAGTGAAATACGTTGCGATATTTAATTTTTTCGGGCGTATTTGCCCGAAACTGGTATATTTGCGCTGCATTAAACGCTGTTTGCAACAGTATCAATGAATTTATGAACAGATACAACACTCTGCTATATTACTGCTATAGCGCAATAGAAAACGCCGAAGAATTTGCGGCAGATCATTTAAAATTTTGTAAATCCTTAAACCTTGTCGGGCGCATTATTGTGGCGGATGAAGGCTTGAACGGAACAGTTTCGGGAACGGAAGAATCCTGCAGAACGTACATGGAAACAGTTAAAACTGATCCGCGGTTTGCCAATATTGATTTTAAAATTGATGAAGTTCCCGAGCCTTCATTTATTAAAATGCATTGCCGTTACAAAACAGAAATTGTTCATTCCGGCTTACGCGATCCGCATATTATCAATCCTGAAAAGAAAACCGGAACCCATTTGGAACCTGAAGAATTTTTGGCAATGAAAGACCGCGATGACGTGGTTGTTCTGGATGTTCGTTCAAATTATGAACATTCTATCGGAAGATTTAAAAATGCCATTACGCTCGATATAGAGAATTTTCGTGAGTTTCCGGAAATGATTAATAAGCTGGCAGAATTCAAAGACAAGAAAATAATCACTTACTGTACCGGTGGAATAAAGTGTGAAAAGGCTTCTGCGCTTCTTTTACATGAAGGTTTTCCGGAAGTTTACCAGTTACACGGTGGAATTATTAAATACGGCAAAGAAGTTGGCGGAAAAGATTTCGACGGCAAATGTTATGTGTTTGATAACCGCGTGGCCGTTGATGTAAATTCTATAAATCCGATTGCCGTTTCTACTTGTCGCAATTGTGGAACAATTACAGAGAAAATGATCAATTGTGCCAACCCGGAGTGCAATGAACATTTTACGCAATGCGATAATTGTGGTGAATTATTGGATGGCGCCTGTTCTGAACTTTGTAAAACTCATCCGCGAAAGCGTGAATATGACGGTTCCGGCTATTACGTTAAAGTTCCACAACCGGTAAATGCCCTGAAAAGATTGCCGGTAGATAGATAATTGAATTTTCTTTGGTATTATTGAGCTGTGGCAGAACCATCCCGGCTTCATTCTCCTTCAACTATCAAAAAAGCGATAAGCAAACACTCTATGCGCAAACATTTATTTGTTCTGTTATTGCCTTTCCTTTGTTTTTTTACCATTCATAATTTGCTTGCCGCTGATATTGAAAGTATTGGCGGACCTTATGTACAGAATTATTCTAAATCTGCATATTCATCGGGCAACCAAAACTGGAGCATAGCGAAAGATAAAAAGGGCATGATGTATTTTGCCAACGCAGAAGGTTTGTTAACCTACGATGGTAAATTCTGGGAGAAATATAAAATGCCGAACCGGCAGGTTGTTAGATCTGTAGCTGTAGGGAATGACGGAAAGGTCTACACAGGAAGTTTTGGTGAGTTCGGTTATTGGGACATCCGCGACAATAAATTTGTATATAATTCTTTGGTTAATTTAATCCCCAAGAAGTACGGGTTGAAGGATGAAGTTTGGAAAATTTATATCGATGAAAGCAGGGTTATTTTCCAATCATTTTCCAGCATTTATATTTACCAGAACAACAGAATCGAGGTTGTAAAAGGCCCGTCGTCTTTTCTCTTTCTTCACAAAGTACAAAACCGATTTTTTGTAGAAGTTATTAATAAGGGCCTGTTTGAGCTGAAAGGAAACGAGCTGCTATATATTAAAAACAGCGATAAGCTTGGCACTACAGGTATTTTATCTATTCTGCCCTTCAAAAATGATCAATTGATTATTGGCACCGGTAAAAATGGTTTGTTTATTTATGACGGTTCGGATTTTAAGAAATTGCAAACGCCGGCCAATACTTTTCTGGAAACGTTTCAGCTAAACAATGGCGCAAAAATTCAGAATAAATATTATGCGTACGGAACCATTTTAAACGGAATCATAATTATTGATGAGAGTGGCCGCGTTGTACAGCGAATTAATAAATCCAGCGGTCTGCAAAATAATACTATTCTGAGTTTGTATGCCGATAACGAACAAAATCTCTGGGCCGGGCTTGATAACGGAATTGACAGAATAGAACTCAATTCGCCTCTGTATTTCTATTTTGATAAAACCGGTCAGTTTGGAACTGTTTATTCAAGTATCATATCTAACAATAAAATTTATTTAGGAACAAATCAGGGCTTGTTCTATAGCGACTGGCAATCGGATAAATCGTTATTTAAATCTTTCAATTTCAAGCTGATTCCAAATTCTCAGGGGCAGGTGTGGGATTTAAGCAAATTAGACGGAGAATTGATTTGCGGTCATAATGATGGAACATTTAAAGTTGTTGATGATCATATTGAAAAGATCTCTGAAATTAACGGCGGCTGGACGATAAAGAAACTTCTTTCGAATCCGGATTTTGCTCTTCAGGGAACTTACACCGGGCTGGCTTTATTTTCGAAAAATAAAAATGGTAACTGGAATTTTGATTCTAAAATTAATGGATTTTCTGAACCATCAAAATACGTGGAGCAAGAAAGCAGCGGTGATATTTGGATAAGCCATGCGTACAAGGGCTTGTATAAGTTGAAATTAAGTCCTGATTTTAAGAATGTAATTTCAAAAAAATATTTTGATGGCAAACAGGGCTTACCTGGAAATTATAATGTCAATATATTTAAGCTTGAGAATAGAATTGTTTTTTCATCTGATTCTGGTTTCTATACGTTTGATGGAATTAGTAACCGCTTTAGTAAATACGAAGTTTTAAATAAAAAGCTGGGTTCTTTTGCATCCTCAAATAAAATTATAGATGCCGGTTCAAAAAAATATTGGTTCATTAATCATGGTAAAACTGCGTTGGTCACTTTCCCAGATCCGGGGAAAATAGCTGTTGATTCAAGTTCATTCAGCATTTTGGACGGCAGAATGGTGCAGTATTATGAGAACGTAAACCGAATCAGCAACTCAATTTATTTAATTAGTGTAGATGATGGTTTTGTGATTTACAATGCGAGCCAAAATGTTAAAAACACGGAAGGCACCTCTCTGCCGAAAGTTTTGATCAGAAAAATTGAAGATATTACGGATAGATATTCT
>JBDTLL010000061.1:0-11088 GCA_039934815.1 Daejeonella sp.
TCTCTTATCCTCCTATTAATAAACGTAACATAAAACTTCGCCACCGATATTCAGGGTTCTAGCTTCTTTATCAGTCATTACACCTTTAGAAGTAGACAGGATAGCGATCCCTAAACCGTTTAATACACGTGGTAAATTAGAAACACCAGCGTACTTTCTTAAACCAGGTTTACTCACACGAGAAATTGTGCGTATAGCAGGTATTTTAGTTATTGGGTTATACTTCAGTGCAATTTTAATTATTCCCTGCGCATCGGTATCCTCAAACTTGTAATTTGTGATATAACCTTTATCAAAAAGAACTTTTGTCATTTCTTTTTTAAGGTTTGATGCAGGAATTTCAACAACCCTGTGGTTGGCCTTGATGGCATTCCTTACTCTTGTAAGATAATCTGCTATTGGATCTGTATTCATTATATTGATTTATGATGGCGGTTTCCTTCTCTAAACTATTCAGAGACGACCTTCCATCGGTTAATTTTTAAATTTCAAAATGCAAAAGTAAAAATTCAAAACGGTATTATCCATTTTGAATTTCAACTTTCGAATTTATTTTTTTACCAGCTTGCTTTTTTAACGCCCGGGATTTTTCCTGCTAAGGCCATATCACGGAAAACTACACGTGAAATACCAAACTGACGCATGTAACCACGTGGACGTCCTGATAATTTACAACGATTGTGTAAACGTACCGGAGAAGCATTCTTCGGTAATTTATCTAATCCTTCGTAATCACCAGCCGCTTTCATCGCAGCTCTTTTGTCAGCATACTTAGCAACTAATCTGGCACGTTTAACACCGCGTGCTTTTACACCTTCTTTAGCCATTATAGATTTGTGTTTGTATTTTGATTTTTAAATGGTAAACCGAATTGCTTTAGTAATTCTAATGCTTCAACATCTGTTTTTGCAGTAGTTACAAAAGTAATATCCATACCCATAATTTTATTGATCTGATCGATATTGATCTCCGGGAAGATAATTTGCTCGGTAATACCTAAAGTATAGTTACCGCGTCCATCAAATCCTTTATCATTAATACCTTTGAAATCACGGATACGTGGTAAAGCAACAGCTATTAATCTGTCAAGAAACTCATACATATTGTTGTCACGCAAAGTTACACGTACACCAATTGGCATACCTTTACGTAATTTAAAGTTTGAGATATCCTTTTTAGATTTAGTAGGAATTGCCTGCTGACCAGTAATTGTAGTCATCTCTTTGATAGAGTTGTCAATTAATTTCTTGTCAGTACTTGCTGCACCAACACCCTGGTTGATGGCAATTTTAGTTAAGCGAGGAACTTGCATTACGCTTTTATATTGGAATTTATCCTTTAAAGCAGAAACGATATCCTCGTTATATTTTGATTTTAATCTTGGTACGTAAGACATTACTTAATTTCCTCCCCAGATTTTTTAGCTACGCGAACTGATTTACCTTCAGCATCTTTCTTTTTACCTACACGTGTAGTTTTTCCGCTTTTTGCGTCAACCACCATCAGGTTAGAAATATGAAGTGCTGCTTCCTGTTTAACGATTCCTCCGTTTGGAGTAGCCGCACTTGGCTTAGTATGCTTAGATACCATATTGGCACCTTCTACAATCGCTCTGTTTTTCTCTAACAAAACTTCTAAAACCTTTCCTTGTGTACCTTTTGAATCACCGGCGATAACCTGAACCAGGTCACCTTTACGGATTTTCAATTTAGGTTGTGTGTTTACTTTCTTTTTCATCTTACAAAACCTCCGGTGCTAGTGATACAATTTTCATGAATTGTTTCTCACGCAATTCTCTGGCAACCGGGCCGAAGATACGTGTTCCACGCGGCTCGTCCTGTGCGTTCAATAATACCGCTGCGTTATCGTCAAAGCGGATATAAGATCCGTCTTTACGTCTGATTTCTTTCTTTGTTCTCACAACAACTGCCTTAGAGACAGTTCCTTTTTTGATGTTACCTGATGGTAGCGCACTTTTAACAGTAACAACTACTTTGTCACCTATGGATGCATAGCGCTTACCGGTACCACCTAAAACACGGATCACTAAAACTTGTTTAGCTCCACTGTTGTCAGCAACATTCAGTCTTGATTCCTGTTGTACCATGTTACTTAGCTCTTTCTAAAATTTCAACTAATCTCCAGTTTTTGGTCTTACTCAGCGGACGAGTTTCCATAATAACAACCGTGTCACCTATACCACACGTGTTAGTCTCGTCATGAGCCATAAATTTGGCAGTTTTCTTCACGAACTTACCATAGATCGGGTGCTTCACTTTACGCTCAACAGCAACTACAATGGATTTTTCCATCTTGTTACTAACAACCAGCCCGGTTCTTGTTTTTCTTAATTGTCTTTCCATTTTGGACTCTAATTTATTCAGAAGCGGACTCTGTCGCAGCAGATGCTTTTGCTTCCGCCTTGCGCTTAGTCAATTCTGTGTTTAAACGTGCTATATCTTTTCTAACTTTTGTGATTCTGGTTGGATTCTCAATAGTAGAAATAGTATGAGCAAATTTCAATTTGGTGAGATTAGCTTTCTCTTCATTTATTCTGGCTACAACTTCTTCAGTTGATAGCTCTAAAATTTCGGCGTTCTTCATTTTATTATTAGTTGTTAGTTAACCGTTGTTAGTTGTTAGGTAACGGCCAACAACTAAAAACTAAAAACTGATTTTCTATGCTTCTACGTAATCTCTACGTAAAACGAATTTAGTTTGTACTGGTAATTTCTGAGCTGCTAAGCGTAATGCTTCTTTAGCAACTTCCAAAGGCACACCTTCGGCTTCAAAAATCATTCTTCCTGGTCTTACTACAGCTACCCAATATTCTGGCGCACCTTTACCTTTACCCATACGAACTTCGGCTGGTTTCTTGGTAACTGGTTTGTCCGGGAAAATACGGATCCACACCTGACCTTCACGCTTCATAAAACGGGTAACCGCAATACGGGCAGCTTCGATCTGGCGACTGGTGATCCAGGCAGGCTCTAATGATTTAATTCCGAAAGAACCGAATGCAAGTTCAGCACCACGGGTTGCTAAACCTTTCATTTTGCCCTTCTGCATCTTTCTGAACTTCGTTCTTTTTGGCTGTAACATGTTCTTATTTTTTTATCGTAAACCGATGTCTAAATCTTAATTATTTTTTTGGTTTGAAACCGCCACCTGCGTTTCCACCACGATTCTGGCCCGGGCCACCGCCACGGTTTGCACCTGCACCACCACGATTTGCGCCACCGCCACGGTTATCACCACCGCCACGTCTGTCGTTTCCACCGCGTCTGTCAGCACCACCACGTCTTTCGCCACCACCAAATGATGCCTGGCTGCCTTCACCTCTACCTTTTACACCAGTTGTTTGACCAATGTTAGGAGAAAGATCACGTTTACCATAAACCTCACCTTTACAGATCCATACTTTAATACCGATCTTACCGTAAGTTGTTAATGCTTCAGCTAATGCGTAATCAATATCTGCACGAAGAGTATGCAATGGAGTTCTTCCATCTTTGTACTGCTCGGTACGTGCCATCTCAGCACCACCTAAACGACCAGAACACATAATCTTAATACCTTCTGCTCCCATACGCATGGTTGATGCGATAGAAGTTTTCATGGCACGACGGAAAGAGATACGAGCTTCTAATTGCTTCGCGATACCTTCTGCCACTAATTGTGCGTCTAACTCCGGACGTTTGATCTCAAAAATGTTGATCTGTACGTCTTTCTTGGTCAGTTTTTTTAACTCTTCTTTAATCTTATCTACTTCCTGGCCACCTTTTCCAATTACAATACCCGGACGGGCAGTGTGAACTGTAATGGTGATACGTTTCAAAGTACGCTCGATAACTACTTTCGAGATACCGCCTTTTGAAATACGTGCAGAAAGATATTTTCTGATTTTTTCGTCCTCAACTAATTTCTCGGAGTAATCATTTCCACCGAACCAATTAGAATCCCAACCTTTGATGATACCTAATCTGGCACCTATTGGATTTGCTTTTTGTCCCATTTCTCCTTAGTTAGTTTTTGGTTCAATATTCTTACTGTCAACTACGATTGTTACGTGGTTAGAACGCTTGCGAATTCTGTGTCCACGTCCTTGCGGAGCTGGTCTTAATCTTTTCAACTGACGTCCTCCGTCAACCATGATTGTTTTCACAAACAATTCATTGTCTTCAGGGCGTTGGCCTTCATTTTTAGCCTCCCAGTTTTTGATAGCTGATAATAAAAGTTTCTCAACTCTTATGGCCGCTTCTTTATTCGTATACTTTAAAATGTATAGCGCTTTCTCTACTCTTTCACCACGGATCAGATCGACAACCAATCTCATTTTACGTGGCGAAGTAGGGCAATTATTTAGTTTTGCGATTGCTTCCATTGCTTATTTTTTCTTTTCAGCGTGACCTCTAAATGTCCTGGTTGGAGCAAACTCTCCTAATTTATGACCAACCATATTTTCCGTTACATAAACAGGAATAAATTTATTTCCGTTATGAACTGCGAACGTATGACCGACAAAATCCGGGGAGATCATTGACCGACGTGACCAGGTTTTAATTACCGATTTTTTATTAGCATCATTCATAGAGCTTACTTTCTTCTCTACGTTATGATCTATATAGGGTCCTTTTTTTATTGAACGAGCCATTATTTCTTCCTTCTCTCAATGATGTAACGATCCGATGATTTCTTTTTGTCGCGGGTTTTAAAGCCTTTGCTTAATAAACCTTTTCTTGAGCGAGGGTGACCACCTGATGATCTACCTTCACCACCACCCATTGGGTGATCGACAGGGTTCATGGCTACACCACGAACTCTTGGACGACGTCCTAACCAACGCTTCCGACCTGCTTTACCTAACACTTCGTTAGCTTTTTCAGAGTTAGAAACTGTTCCGATGGTAGCCATACAAGATGATAAGATCATGCGGGTTTCGCCTGATGGCATCTTAATAATAGCATACTTACCGTCACGTGCTGATAACTGGGCATATGTACCGGCGCTACGAGCGATTGTGGCACCTTGTCCCGGATTCAATTCAATATTGTGAATGATAGAACCTAATGGAATGCTCTTTAATGGTAATGCATTACCAACCTCAGGAGCAACAGCGTTTCCAGAAACAATCTTCTGTCCTACTGTTAAGCCTTCCGGAGCAATAATGTAACGTTTCTCACCATCGGCGTAATTTACCAATGCGATACGAGCGCTACGATTCGGATCATACTCAATTGTGGCAACAGTTGCGGGGATATCGTTTTTATCGCGTTTAAAATCAATCAATCGGTATGACTTTTTATGTCCCCCACCGAGATAACGCATAGTCATTTTACCGGAATTATTTCTACCACCAGATTTCTTGATAGAAGTTACCAACGACTTTTCAGGAACGTTAGTAGTTACATCAGAGAAAACTCCTCCTACTCTGAAACGAGTACCAGGGGTAACCGGTTTAAATCTTCTTACTGCCATGTCTTAATTAAATATTGCTGTAAAAGTCAATGGATTCACCATCTTTCAACGTAACAACTGCTTTCTTGTATTTGGCTGCTTTACCAGAAACAATACCTGCTTTTGTATTACGTGATTTTATTTTTCCAACTACTACCATTGTATTGATAGACTGGATATTAACACCAAACATTTTTTCGATCTCTGTTTTGATCTGCAATTTGTTGGCTCTTGGATCGCATTTAAAAGAAAAGCGGTTTAACTTTTCAGTTAAGATTGATGCTTTTTCTGTTAAAATAGGTTTCTTTAAAATTTCCATCTTATTTGGCAAACGCCTCCTCCAATGTTTTAACAGTTTCTGCAGTTAACACAAGTTTACCTGCGTTTAATACATCATATGTATTTAACTGTGCTGCAGTAACAACTTTTGCCTTCTTTATATTTCTGCTTGATAAATAAACATTATTATTTGCAGCTGGTAATACCAATAAAGTTTTCTCGTCAGTCAGGTTTAAATCTGCAACTAACTTGATATAGTTTTTAGTGCTGATAGTATCAAAACTAAAATCTTCTACAACTACGATATTGTTATCCTGTGCTTTATAAGTTAATGCTGACTTACGAGCTAAAGATTTCAGCTTTTTGTTCAGTTTAAAACTATAATCACGAGGTTGAGGACCGAAAACACGACCACCACCATTAAATAATGGAGATTTGATAGATCCTGCACGGGCACCACCAGTACCTTTTTGCTTATATAATTTGCGGGTTGAACCTGCAATTTCATTACGTTGTTTAGACTTATGCGTTCCCTGACGTTGGTTAGCCAGATATTGCTTAACATCTAAGTAGATTGCGTGATCGCTGGGATTAACCGCGAAAATCGCATCAGGAAGTTGCACCTTGGCACCTGTTTCTTTGCCTGATATATTTATTACGTTAACTTCCATCCTCTTATTTATCAACGATTACGTAAGAACCTTTAGCTCCCGGAATTGAACCGCTAACTACTAATAAGTTTTGCTCCGGATACACCTTCAAAACTTCAAGGTTTTGGATCTTTACACGATCTCCACCCATACGACCTGCCATACGCATTCCTTTGAATACACGTGAAGGCCATGAAGAAGCTCCTAATGAACCTGGCGCTCTTAAACGGTTATGCTGTCCGTGAGTTTGACCACCCACACCACCAAAACCATGGCGCTTAACCACACCCTGGAAACCTTTACCTTTTGAAGTACCAACAACATCTACGAAGTCGCCTTCAGCAAAAATTCCAACTGTTACCGTGTCACCAAGGCTTTTCTCATCTTCAAACGTCTTAAACTCAACCAGCTTGCGCTTTGGAGTTGTGTTTGCTTTTTCGAAATGTCCTTTTAATGGTCCGGAGGTGTTTTTTTCTTTCTTTTCATCGAAAGCTAACTGAACTGCTGTGTAGCCGTCCTGATCAACGGTGCGTAGCTGAGTCACTACGCAAGGCCCAGCTTCAATCACTGTACAAGGGATATTTTTCCCTTCAGCGTCGAATATGCTGGTCATTCCTACTTTTTTTCCAATAATTCCTGACATTTTCTATTAATTCAATTTGTGCCCATCGAAGCAGTAGGGCTTCGTTCAAGGCATAGTAAACCCCTTTAAGGGAGGGCAAAGATAGAAAAGTCTTATTAATTATCAAACACTTAGCAAGTTATTTTCATTATTTATTACTTTTTATTTTTCAGACCGTAACTTGCATCATTAGAAATATTAAAAACATTTCTAAAAATATTCTCTGAATTGAATTTAAAGCCTGATTACAGGCAATAAATGAATTTTATAACTGTTAGTTTATAAAGTTTTACCTCAAACCGCTCCATGATCAAAATTTTAACATCCCCTTTATCGATAGTAGTTATATTATTATTAACTACAAGCAATATTATTTTTGCTCAGGATAGCACAGAAACTTCTGACAGATCTATTGCCGGGCAGTATCAAGAGATCCTGCAAAAGTCAAAAAATAATGACCAGGGTTTTAAAATTGTTAATCCCTCCAGACTTCAAAGCTATCATAGATCAGTTTTAGATAGTTTAAATTCCACAAATTCCGCCTTGACGCTAGCAAATGCAAAAGTAGTAAGTCAGGCCAAATCTATCAGAACAATTTCTAAAGAATTAAATGCCAGCAGGGATAGTTTAAATAAATCTGAGAATCTAAATGATTCAATGAATTTTATTGGTATCCCGATGGAAAAGTCTACATACCGGTTAATTATGTGGGGAATGGTGATACTGTTAGCTGCTGTGCTGGCCTTTACCTTATTTCGCTCAACATCTTACCGAAAAGAAGCAAGGTACCGTATCAAGCTTTACGATGAGCTTTTCGAAGAACATCAGTCTTACAAAGTGAAAGCCAACGAAAAGGAAAAGAAATTAGCCCGCGAATTGCAAACCGAAAAAAATCGCGTCGAAGAATTATTGTCCCGATAGGAAAATATCCGTTTCAATAAACAAAACTGTTCAATAAATAATACAGTTTATCCTTTTAGCTCAGAATAAATTCATGTCTGCCAATTCTCGGCAGAAAATAGGCAGCGCCTTGTTTTCTCAGGCTTAGTGCTCCATCATATTTCTTTTGGTTTCATAGTTGATGTAAGGGAACTTCAAACTTAAATATTATGGAACCTTATAAAAAAATTATGGGTGCAGCAATGATTCTTGCTTTAGCCTCATGTACATCAAACGAAAAAATTATTCCCGGAACTTATGTAGATCTGAATACCGGCGATTCCATAAACGTAGTTTCTGATCCAAAAACGGGCTATGCGTATAATGCAGAAACTGATAAGCCGGTTTATTTATATGTAGACGATAATCAGGATACTGTTTTTACAACGGGTATGGTTGTTAATAACAAACTAATTCCTACCGAAGACGGAAAGTATGAAGTGGACGGTGCGAAAGTAAAAGTTGATGATGAAGAAGTAAAAATCAAATATGAGGATTACAAAAAGAAAGTTGACGATGGAAGTTATAAAGTAAAAAACGGCGACTATAAGAAAAAAGTTGACGGCGATGAAATGAAAATCAAAGACGGTGATTACAAGAAAAAAGTAGATGGCGATAAAGTCAAAATCAAGGACGGAGATGATAAAGTCAAAATTGAAGATGGCGTAGTTACCAAACGTAAGAACTAACAAATAATAAACTCAACTTAATAATCAATTATAAATCAAACCAAAATGAAATCAACACACAAATTATTTTTAGGTGCCTCAATGATGCTTGCTTTTGCATCTTGCGCAAATGATCAGAAAAACGCATCAATGGATGATTCTACAAATGTAGATGACATGGCTTACACAGAAACAGAAGCAACTGTTGTTCCTGGTTCTTATGTAGATTTAAACACCGGCAAACCGGTTTACATTATTGCTGATCCGGAAACCGGATATGCTTATGACAGCATTAGCAAAGTTCCTGTAGATTTTTACATCAACAGTACAACCGGAGATACCTTGTATAAAACTGGTTTAGTTGTAAACCATAATCTGATTAATACTGATGGCAAATGGATGTTTGATGAAACCAAGGTTAAAATGGATGGTGATAAAATCAAAATCAAAAATGGCGATGAAAAAATCAAAATCAACGGTGAAGAAACCAAAGTAAAAGATGGTGACTACAAAAAGAAAACCGACGGCGATAACATGAAAGTTAAAGACGGAGATGATAAAACCAAAGTTGAAGATGGGGAAGTGAAAAACAAGCCCGCTAACTAAATAAATTAATCAAATCTTATAAACGAAAAAATCCCATCCGATGTTCGGAAGGGATTTTTTTTGGGCAATAAGTGCTATCAAACTTTGATCTCAACTTCAACACCACTTGGCAATTCAAGCTTCATCAAGGCATCAACAGTTTTTGAGTTGGAACTGTAGATATCTAATAAACGCTTGTAAGAGCATAACTGAAATTGCTCTCTTGCTTTTTTGTTCACGTGTGGTGAACGCAAAACTGTAAAGATTTTCTTTTCAGTTGGCAATGGAATTGGACCACTAACTACTGCGCCAGTAGGTTTTACCGTCTTAACGATTTTCTCAGCAGATTTATCTACTAAATTGTAATCGTAAGATTTTAATTTAATTCTGATTCTTTGGCTCATTGTTTTTGTTTTATGATTTACCGTTAGAGCTATTTATAACGGAAACCTGATTTATCTTTATATTAGCGAAAGGATTAAAGAGCAAGGAATAAGGACGCGAGGTCTTTTATCTTTGCTCTTTGTTCTTTTATCTTACTAAGCGTTAGCCGCTTTTTTACCTTTTACTTTAGCAATTACTTCTTCCTGAACGTTTCTTGGAGCTTCAGCATAGTGATCAAACTCCATGGTTGACGTTGCACGACCAGAAGTGATAGTACGTAACTGAGTTACATAACCAAACATTTCTGAAAGAGGTACAGTTGCTTTAATAACCTGCGCACCTGCACGTGAATCCATACCTAAAAGCTGGCCACGACGACGGTTCATGTCACCGATTACATCACCCATGTTTTCTTCAGGGGTTAATATTTCGATTTTCATGATTGGCTCCATCAATACCGGCTTACATTTTGGTAACGCTTCGCGGAAAGCAGATTTTGCACAAATTTCAAATGATAACGCATCTGAATCGACTGCGTGGAACGATCCGTCAATTAAACGAACTTTCATATCCTGTAAAGGATAACCAGCCAATACACCATTTACCATTGCAGCAGCAAATCCTTTTTCAACAGATGGAATAAATTCACGAGGAATTGAACCACCAGAAATTTCGTTGATAAACTGTAAACCAGTTTTACCTTCGTCATTTGGAGAAATAACAACCTGAATATCTGCGAATTTACCACGACCACCAGTTTGTTTCTTGTATGTTTCGCGGTGCTGAGTAGTACCAGTAATTGCTTCTTTGTAAGAAACCTGTGGTGCTCCCTGGTTAACTTCTACTTTAAACTCACGTTTCAAACGATCCATGATAATGTCTAAGTGAAGCTCACCCATTCCAGAAATAACTGTCTGACCAGTTTCTTCATCCGTTTTTACGTGGAATGTAGGATCTTCTTCAGATAACTTACCTAAAGCCATACCCAATTTATCTACGTCAGCCTGAGTTTTTGGCTCAATAGCTAAACCGATAACCGGCTCCGGGAAATTCATTGATTCTAAAACAATCGGGTTTTTCTCATCACAAAGAGTATCACCTGTTTTAATATCCTTAAATCCAACTACCGCTGCAATATCTCCTGCTCCAACATTTGGAATTGGGTTTTGCTTGTTAGCGTGCATTTGGAAGATACGTGAAATACGCTCTTTGTTACCAGAACGCATGTTGTACACATATGAACCAGCTTCAAGATTTCCTGAATAAACACGAATGAAACATAAACGACCTACGAAAGGATCTGTTGCAATTTTAAATGCTAAAGCTGCAAACGGCTCTTTTTCTGATGGCTTGCGTAATATTTCTTCGCCTGTATCCGGGTGAGTTCCAACAATACCTTCAACATCCATTGGTGAAGGAAGTAATTCCATCACATAATCCAACATAGTCTGAACACCTTTATTTTTGAAAGATGAACCACAAACCATAGGAACAATTTTAGCAT